>NZ_RAVY01000172.1:0-20729 GCF_003611625.1 Corallococcus sp. CA054B | reverse complement strand
CCTCCCATGCGGGCCATGACTCCCCCACCTTCTGTGGGGGGTGAACGATGAAGCGAGGCCAATGGAGACATTGCTGGGGACTGGCTGCCGCGCTGCTCGGGCTTCCGGCGGCGGGGCAACTGGAAGGCCCACCCGAGGGGAGTTCGCAATACTCCTGCTTCGAAGCGGCGCGCCAGGGCAGCTCGGTGAGTGAGACCATCGCGGCGCAGCTCTGCCAGGGTGCCCGTTCCGACTCCCCGGCACGGTGCTTCCTCCGGGTGCAGGAGAAAGGCTTCCTCGCCGACCCGCAGGCGCTCCAGCTCTGCCAGTACGCCCAACCCTCGGATGATCCCGCGGCCTGCTTCTTCGAGGCGCGGACATCCTCGTTCCTGGACGAGACACAGCTCCTGGAGCTCTGCCGCCCACCCATCGCGCAGATGCTGAAGATGTGTCCCTACGGGCCGTGAGTCACCGGGCGCGGAGGAACGCCTTGACGCTCGGGGACTGGAGCTTCTGGGATTCGATGCACAGCCGGATGGACTCCAGGGCCCGGGTGAGCGCGCGCGGACCGCCTTCGACCTTGTCCACGCGCGGCGTGAGGAACGTCTCCACCTGCGCCAGGTGGAGGTCATCGCAGAGGCTGCCCGTCTGACCAATCAGCCGGCCCAGCTCATCCGAGCGCAGCCGCTGGGTCAGCGCATCGAAGTGCGTCTGGTAGAAGTTCCACGCCAGCGACTGAGACTCCGGCGACATCAACGCCATCCGGAGGATGACCTGCGAGTCCCGCACGTCGAAGTCCGGCGACACCACCAGCCCCAGCGCCCGCCACAGCAGGTCCGGGTTCCGGAAGTAGGCCAGCGACGACAGCAGCCGGGACCGCTCGGTGCGGTCCTGTTCCTTCTTCGCCGCTGCCAGCAGCGCGTCGAACAGCGCCGCATCGCCGTGCGTCGCGGCTCGGGGCAGCGCGGCGCTGAACGCCTCCGGATCCACCGACTTCCGGTCCGCCAGCCATGCGCGCACCAGGGGCAGCGATTCCTTCACCAGCCGAGGGTCATCGCCCAGACCGCCGGCCAGCCGGAGGAACAGGGAGCGCGAATCCTTCACGGAGTCGTCCTCGCCCGGCTTCGGCACCCAGCCCATGGCATGCGCGCGCGCCGAGTAGAGCGAGGCCACCCATGAGCGGAAACGCTGACGCTCCTCGGGCGTGAGCTGATCCAGGCGCACGAGTTCCAGCAGCGAGGCGGCGCTCTGCACCACGAGCCGGTTCGGCGATTTCGCGGAGGCAGGCACCGCCCTCAGCGCCTCCCCCAGCGGCAGGTCGCCCCGAGTCACCGCCGCATCCACATCCGCCCAGAGCGCCACCTGCTCCGGGGGAGAGAAGGCGGCGACCGGAGTCGCGAGCAGCTTCGTCAACTGCTCGCGGGTGTAACCGCTGCGGTAGTAACCCGTGCCGCCCGCGTTGAGCAGCACCCACGACGGGCACTGCTTCATAGGCAGCGCGACCTCCGCGGATGGTCCTTGCAACATCGAGCACACCCGCGACGACTGCGTGCCCGTGCCCACGCGAAGACACACGGGCACCTGCCATTCCTGCCGCGAGTCCGCCTTGGAGCCCACTGGCAGGTAACGCTCCTGAGACAGCTTCACGGACGGAGCGCCGCCCGCCGGGCACGACAGCTGCGCGGTGATCCGAGGCGCACCGGCCCGCTCGATGAACCCGCCGAAGGACTGCGCCACCTCCGGCCCCGCCGCCTGGGACAGGTCCGCGAGGAAGTCCTCCATCGTCGCCACCTTCCACTCGTGCTTGCGGACATAGCCCCGGAGGAAGTCGCGGAAGCGCTCCGGCCCCAGCCAGGCCTCGTACATGGCGATGACGGACGAGCCCTTGTCATACGTCGTCCCGTTATCGAACGAGCCGACGATGTCGTCATTGCTCTCCACCGGCTTGCGCACGGGCAGCGCCGACGCCAATTCATCCGACGCCAGCGCGGAACGGGTCGCGAACATGGCGCGCTCCTGCTGGTAGTCCCAGGACGGCTCCAGCCGGTCCACGGTCTGCCGGTCCAGCCAGGCAGTGAAGGACTCGTTCAGCCAGATGTCGTTCCACCAGGAGCAGGTGACGACGTCACCGAACCAGTAATGGCCCAGCTCATGGTTGGCGATGACCGCGTAGGACTTGCGGCGGGCCAGCGTCTCCTCGCCGGGAGGGATGAGCGTGAGCGGCTGCCCGAGCGCGACGATGCCCGGGTGCTCCATGGTGCCCCAGTACCGGGGCACGACCGCGACATCGAGCTTCTCGTACGGATACGGCTGGTCGAAGAAGTCCTCCAGGCCCTTCACGATGCGAGGCGTGATGCTCGCGGCGTAGCGAGTCTCCGCGCCCCGGCCCTTGGGGACGATGAAGCGCAGCGGCACGTTCGTGCGGCCCACGGTGCCGGCCTCCACCACGTCGAACGGCCCCACCATGAAGGCCACGAGGTAGCTGGGCATCGGCTTGCTTTCGGCGAAGGTGACGCGCTCCAGGCCGTCCGCCAGAGGCTCGCGCGACACGACGGGATGGTTGGCCAGCGCCACGTGTCCGGCCTTCACGGTGAAGCGCAGGCGCCACGGCACCTTGAAGGTCGGCTCGTCGAAGCACGGGAAGGCGCGGCGCGCGTCGATGGGCTCGAAGAACGTGTAGAGGTAGGGCTCACCGCCCTCGTCCACCCCGTAGAGGCCCTGGCTGCGCTCGCGGTCCACCTTGCCGGTGAAGTCGAGCAGGAGCTGCGCCTTGCCCACCGGCAGCTCCTCCGGCAGGAGCAATCCCAGACGCCCTTCAGGCGCGGTGACAGGCTTCGCATCGAACGTGCGGCCCGCCACGGTGACGCGAGCCCGCGTCACATCCAGGTCCTGAGCATGCAGCCACACCTGGCGCACGGGCTCGCGGACCTCCACGTCGATGGTGACGCTGCCCGGATACGTGTCCTCCGAGGGCACGAGCTTCAGGTCCAACGCGTAGTGCACGGGCCGCACGGTGTCCGGCAACCGCAGCGCGGGAGGCAGGGCCTCCGGCCACGAAACAGCGGGCGGCGCGGAAGCAGTCGGTGCTGCCTCCGGCGCGTGGGCACAGCGGACGGTCAACACCACCAGGGCAAGGAGTGGGAGCAGTCGCATGGGGGCGCAGCGTAGACCATGCACGAGTCGCGCACCGTGCCTACGTCTCGACCCGCACCCACAGCAGTCTCGAGATGTCTCCAAGTCCGTGAATCAGTGCTTCCAACCCCGGGAGCCGCTACGGTCGTGATCCCCCCGCTTCAGCTACAAGCCGAGGAAAAACATGTTTCGTCGCAGCAGCGGCATTCCCTCCCTTTTCGTGTCCCTGCTTTTCGTCGTGGGCTTCGCGTCGTCGGCCAGCGCGGACACCTACCAGACCTACGTGGTGCCCACGGTCAATGGCTTTCAGATTGGCACGTACCTCCCCAACCAGCCCACCGGGAACTTCAGCAGCGCCGCGGACACCGCCCGCCGCTTCTGTCAGGACCAGGGCCACACCGGCGCGCAAAGCTTCACCACCGCCATCCGCGGCTCCTCGTACACGTACATCGTTGGCACGAATGGCGTGGGCCCCTGGAACACCACCGGCAACTCCAACGTGACCATGCTGGAGAGCATCACCTGCGTCACCTCCACTTCCACCTCCCCCTCGGACGTCACGTACATGACGCCGAAGGTCAACGGCTACCAGATCGGCACCATCCAGCCCAACTACCCGTCCGGCAACTTCAGCACGCCGGTGGATACCGCCCGCCGCTTCTGCCAGGACCTGGGCCACGTCAACGTGCGCAGCTTCACCACCGCCATCCGCGGCTCCGCCTATACGTACATCGTGGGCACGAACGGCGTGGGCAACTGGAACACCACCGGCAACCCCAACGTGACCATGCTCGAAACCGTCACCTGCATCACCTGGTAGCAACCCCCGCATGGCGAGGGGAGCCCACGCGGCTCCCCTCCGCAGGGTATTCACAGACCCTGATCGGGTTTGGACAGACTCCTCAGAATCTCACAACATGTCTGTCTTCATGTTTTCAACCTGATAGATCGCCCCTTCCTCTCGCTGCGCCAGGAAGGTGCGATGCGTCGACAAGGCACACTGTCTCGGGTTTTGTTTTGCGCTTTAATCAGTGCTGTCGTTTCTGCCACGGCTTGTGACAACGGCAGCGAACCGGAGCGGGAGACCGGCAACGTCCGGTTCGTCAGCGCGGTGCCCCAGGCGCTCGCGGGCGATGAAATCACCCGCGTGACCGTCACGCTGACGGCGTCCGGCGTGCCTTCCGCAACCACCGTGCTCACCAAGGGCACGGAGGGCTGGAGCGGCACCATGTACCAGGTGCCCGCCGGCCCCCAGCGCACCTTCACCGCGGAGGCCTTCGCCGCGGACGGTGCCCTGCGCTACCGGGGCGCGGCCTCGGACGTCACCATCACCGCGGGCACGACCTCCGTCGTGGCCATCACCCTCCAGGCGCTGGATGTCCCGGGTCCGTTCGACAACTCGGCCCCGTGCATCGACTCGCTCGTGGCTTCCGCGAGCACCGTCCTTCCCGGGGGAACCATCTCCCTCCAGGCCACGGCGCATGATCCGGACGCGTCCGACACCATCACGTACGCCTGGACGGCGGCGGATGGCACCTTCGGCTCGCCCACGCTCACGTCGACGACCTGGACGGCCCCCGCGACCCCGGGCGTCTACGCGCTGACGCTGACCGTCACCGACTCGCGCGGCGCCACGGCGACCATCCGCATCGACATCACCGTCATCTCCAAGGACGGCGGCACCACGGCCGGCACCGCGGAGGTGTCCGTCACGTTCAACATCTCCCCCGCCGTCACCCGCGTCACCGCGTCCCGGTCCCCCGTGCCCGTGGGCCAGAGCACCACCGTCACCGCGGACGTGACGGATCCGGACGGCGACGCGCTGACCTACCAGTGGGCCGCGTCCTGCGCGGGCACCTGGACGGATGACACCTCCAACATCGCCTCGTTCACCCCGACCGCCGTGCCCGCTGGCGACTCGTGCGGCAACTGCGCGCTCACCGTCACCGTGAAGGACCCCAAGGGCGGACAGACGCAGGGCACCCTGCGCATCTGCGTGGGCGATGGCGCGAGCGCCAACGTTCCCCCGCGCATCGTCCTCGCGCACCAGAGCAGCGCGTCCGTGGTGGGCGACAGCACCGTGACGTTCCGCGTCCTCGCGGAGGACGGCAACGGTGGCGCCCTCACCTTCAACTGGGCCTCAAGCGCCGGAACGCTGGCGACGCCTGTGTCGGGTTTCACCTCCAGCGAGATTTCCTGGAAGGCCCCCACCTGCGCGCCCACGGGCGGGAACGCGACCATCACCGCCACCGTCACCAACGCGCAGGGCTTCTCCGCGTCCCAGGCCTTCACCGTGGCCGTGCAGAACGCCCCCGCGTGCACGCCCCCCACGACGGTCGCCCGGTGGGACCTGACGGCCAGCCTGACGCAGCGCCGCTTCGGCGCGAGCCTCATCACCCTGCCCTCCGGGAAGATCCTCGTCTTCGGCGGGACGGTGAGCTCCAACCCCATCCTGGGCACCGCGGAGCTCTACGATCCCGCGACGGCGACGTGGTCCTCCGCCGGCACGATGGGCACCTCGCACTACAACCCCGCCGTGACGCTGCTCCCCTCCGGCAAGGTCATGGTCACGGGCGGCTTCGCGTCGTACCCGGCCACCACCCCGCTGCGCGCCGTGGAGTTCTACGACCCCGCCACCAACACCTGGACGGCCGGCCCTCAGATGGCCTTCGCGCGCGGAGCCCACACCGCGACGCTGCTGCCCAACGGCAAGGTCCTGGTCGTCGGCGGCGTCAGTACGGGCGACGCCGTCGCCAACCGCGTCGTGGAGCTCTACGACCCCGCCACGAACAGCTGGGTGCCGGTGGCGAGCATGGCCAACGCCCGGTCCAACCACCGAGCGGTGCTGCTGCCCTCGGGGAAGGTGCTCATCCTGGGCGCCAGCCTGCCGTCGGAGCTCTATGATCCGTCCAACAACACCTGGAGCGGTGCCACCGGCATGACGACGCGGACGTTCACCGACGCGTTCCTCCAGCCTTCCGGCAAGGTGGTCCTGGTGGACGGGACGCTGGTCGCGACGTACGACCCGGGGCTCAACGTCCAGGCCACGCTGGGCCACTTCACCTACGAGCGCGCCAACTCCTCCCTGGTCCAGCTGAACTCCGGGAAGCTGCTGCTCGCGGGTGGGAACTCCACGGTGGGCCTGACGACGGAGGTCTTCGACCTTTCGACCGGGACCTCCGCGTTCTCCACCAGCATGGCTTCCAACCGCTACTCCATGGCCGCCACCGTGCTGCCCAACGGGAAGGTGCTCTTCATCGGGGGCTATGACCGGGACACCCCCGGGAGCGTCAGCGCCGTGCTCGTCTACACGCCCGCGAGCCCCTGAAGTCCCCCTGAAACTCCGCTGAAGCTCTGTCGACGAGCGGCCGGTCCCACCCGGGTCCGGCCGCTCCGGGCATTGCGGCGCCCCGCGTTTGAGCGAGGATGCGGCCCATGTCCAACCTCCAAGGCAAGACCCTCTTCATCACCGGCGCCAGCCGCGGCATCGGCAAGGCCATCGCGCTGCGCGCGGCCCGTGACGGCGCCAACATCGTCATCGCCGCGAAAACCACGGACCCGCACCCCAAGCTGCCCGGCACCATCTACTCGGCGGCGAAGGAGATTGAAGAGGCCGGCGGCAAGGCGCTCCCCTGCGTGGTGGACATCCGCGACGAGGCGCAGATCCACGCCGCCGTCGCCAAGGCCGTGGAGACCTTCGGCGGCATCGACATCCTGGTGAACAACGCCAGCGCCATCAGCCTCACCGGCACGCTGGACACGCCGCTCAAGCGCTTCGACCTGATGCACGGCATCAACACGCGCGGCACCTTCGCGTGCTCGCAGGCGTGCATCCCGTACCTCAAGAAGTCCTCCAACCCGCACATCCTCAACAACTCGCCGCCGCTCAACATGGAGCCGCGCTGGTTCGGCCCCCACGTGGCCTACACCATCGCGAAGTACGGCATGAGCCTGTGCGCGCTGGGCATGGCGGAGGAGCTGAAGGACGACGGCATCGCCGTCAACACGCTGTGGCCCCGCACCGTCATCGCCACCGCCGCCGTGCAGAACCTGCTGGGCGGTGACGACACCATGAAGGGCAGCCGCAAGCCGGAGATCATGGCGGACGCCGCGTACACCATCCTCACCAAGCCCAGCCGCTCCTTCACCGGCAACTTCTGCATCGACGATGAGGTGCTGCGCGCCGCCGGCATCACCGACCTGGACAAGTACCAGTCCGTCCCCGGCGCGGAGCTCCTGCCCGACTTCTTCCTCTAGCGCGCCTCAGGCCCCATGCCCCCGCGCAAGCTCCAGCGACACCTGGTCTGGCTCGAGTCCTTCACCGCCGCCGTGGAGGCCGGCAGCATCGACGCCGCCGCGGAGCACCTGGGCGTCGCCCGCTCCGTCGTGAGCGAGCACATCCGCGCCCTGGAGGAAGCGCTCGCGGATGGCGCCGCCCTGCTGGAGCGGGGGCCGGGCCGGCGCCTGCAACTGTCCGCGCGCGGAGAGCGCCTCTACGCGGGCACCCAGACGCCGCTGCACCAGCTGGACGTGAAGCGGCTGATGGACCTGGCCCGCGTGGAGCCCACCCTGCGCCTGGGCCTCAACCCCACGCTGTCCATGTCGCTGTTGGGCGGCATCGCGCAGGACGCCGCCGCCGCCGACCTCAAGCTGGTGGTGGGCTTCGGCGGCTCGCACGAGCTCATGCGGCAGGTGCAGACGCGGCAGCAGGACCTGGCGCTCGACTTCACCCCCCTGCCCCCGCACGAGGGCGTGGACACGGAATCCCTGCTGCGAATGTCCTTCGTCGTCATCGCGGGTCCGGACTCCGCGCTCGCCCGGACGCACGCCTCCCGTCGCTCGCTGGACGTGAAGGACCTCCAGGACCAGCGCTTCGTGGACTGGCTGCGGGACGACCCCTACGGCGGCGCCAACAGCGCACGCTTCGCCGCGCACGGCGTCTCCGTCACGGAGGTGGGCCGCGTGGAGAGCTTCCTCCACCTCTATGAGCTGCTGCGCGCCTACAAGGCGTGCACCATTGCCCCGGACGTGCGCCCCACCCAGCCGTTCCCTCCCGACCTCCACGTCTGGCCCCTGCGCGAACAGGAGCCCCAGGTCGTGGAGGTGGTCGCCGTCTGGCCCTCCGGAGGCCTCAGCCCCGCCGTCCAATCCATCCTTGACGGGGTGCGTCGCCGCCTGAACAAACGGCGATAATCCGACGAAGACGTCGAATTCTGCCGGATTTCCGTCTTGGAGTGCGGTGCGTATTCTTCAGGAGTCCTGTTTCTCTTGAAGGAGCCGCCCGCGATGACGCCCACGGAACGGACCATTGCCCGCCTTCCCGCCCACCTGCGCCGCTACGTGGTGAGCCAGGACTACGCGGCGTACACGCCCCGGGATCAGGCGGTGTGGCGGCACATCCTGGGGCAGCTGCGCGAGCACCTGAGCGACAAGGCGCACCCCGTCTACCTGGAGGGCCTGGAGGCCACGGGCATTGGCGCGGAGGCCATCCCCAGCCTGGACGAGATGAACGAGAAGCTGTCCAAGCTGGGCTGGGCCTGCGTGGCGGTGCGCGGCTTCATCCCGCCAGCCGTCTTCACGGAGCTGCAGGCGCTGGGCGTGCTGGCCATCGCGGCGGACATCCGCACGCACGAGCACATCCAGTACACGCCCGCGCCGGACATCGTCCATGAGAGCGCGGGCCACGCGCCCATCATCGCCAACGCGCGGTATGCCCAGTACCTCAAGGCCGTGGGGCTGGTGGGCTTCAAGGCCATCGCCAGCGTGGAGGACCAGGCCGTCTTCGAGGCCATCCGCAACCTCTCCGTGGTGAAGGAGGACCCCACCGCGACGGAAGAAGAGATCGCCCACGCCCAGGCCCGCCTGGAGGCCGCCAACGCCAGCCACCGCTACATCAGCGAGAGCACCCGCGCGAGCCGCCTGTACTGGTGGACCGCGGAGTACGGGCTGATTGGCGACCTGAAGCACCCGCGCATCTACGGCGCGGGCCTGCTGTCCAGCATCGGCGAGGCGCGGCACTGCCTGACGTCCGCCGTGCACAAGCTGCCCCTGGGCGTGGCGTGCGCGGACACGGACTACGACATCACCCGCATGCAGCCGCAGCTCTTCGTGGCGCGCGACTTTGAACACCTCTTTGAAGTCCTGGCGGAGTTCGAGTCCACGCTCGCGTGGAAGCGCGGCGGGGACCATGGCCTGAACGAGGCGCTGCGCGCGCGCACGGTCAACCACCTGGTGCTCGCGGACGGCCGCGAGGTGACGGGCAAGGTGGTGGAGCTGCTGCCCGCCGCGAAGGACGTGGCCCCGGGCCTGTCCACCGCGCTGGCCCGGCTGGAGGGCCCCATCCTCACGTCCGTGAACGGGCACGCCGTGGACAAGCCGTTCAGCGGCGCGGCGCTGGTCGCCTTTGGCCAGGGCACCCTGCCGGAGCGCGGGAGCTTCCAGCTCGCGCTCGACAGCGGGCTGGTGCTGGAGGGCTTCGCGGTGGGCGGCGGCGAGGTGATTGCCCTGCGCGGCACGCTGGCCGGCCAGGAGCTGACGCTGCCGTCCATGGCGCGCCTGTACCTGACGGAGCGGCTGCCGTCCGTGGCGGGCGGCCCCGCCGACCCGGGCACGTGGGACGAGTGGTTCGGGGAGCTGGACGCCTTCACCGCGGGCGACGGCGAGGCCCAGGCGCGCGAGCGCAAGGCGCAGGCCCTACCCCCGTCGCTGGCCGCCCTCTATACGGAGGTGCGCCGCATCCGCGAGACGGGGCAGCTGGCCCCCGAGCGGCTGGAGCAGATCGCCCGCGCATCCACGGACTTCCCGAGCGACTGGCTCCTGCGCGCGGAGGTCGCGGAGCTGCGCGGCGAGGTGCCCGCGCGGCGCGAGGCGGCGCACGCGTAAGCGCCCGGCGTTTCGAATCACAGACGGCGGATGTGAAACGGCCCGGTCGACCTCCTCATGAGGCGCCGGGCCGAATCACTTCCGGGGGGCGTCTTTTTTGCGCGCGGGGACTACGCGTTGCGGCGCACCATGGCCACGTCGTAGTGGCGCTCCGTCACGTAGCCGTTCGCGGCCTTGCCGGGGCGGTACATGTTCCCGGTCTTGTCATCCACGTAGAAGCGGTTGTTCGGGTTCGTGTCCTTGCCCGTGCTGGCGTTCTTCGTGCCCGGGTCGTGGAACGTGTAGTAGGTGCGGCCCTTGTCGTCGACGCCGCGGCCCGTGATGGTCCCGAAGTGGTCCGTGAGGCCGTCCGCGTTGTAGCTCGCGTCCTTGTGGCTGACGCCCACCACCACCGGCTTGCCGGCCTCCAGCTGCTTGTCGATGTAGTTGCGGCCCTCGGCGGCCTTCTTCGAGTCCACCTTCAGCGCGCCGACGCCGTTCTCGCTCGTGCCCACCTGGATGCGGCGGTCGGGGCCCAGCACGGTCGCGCCCGCGTCGCGCGACATGGCCGTCGCGGCCTTGAAGCACGCCGTGTCGCTCGCGGTGTAGCCGTGGCCGTTCTCGAACTGGCTGTAGTACGGCACCTTCACGTGCACCGCCGGATTGTCCTTGGACGGGGCCACCTGCTCCGTGTTCGCGGGGGCCGCCTCCGTGGTGGGCCTGGAGGTGTTCGTGCCCTGGCCTTCCGTGCGGCCCGGCCTGGAGCCGTTGTTCACGGACGGGGGAACCACGCCCGTGTTGGTGTTGGCCGGCTTCGTCGTGGCGCCCGACTTCTCCTGCTTCAGCATCGCGAGCGCGTCCTTCGCCTCCGACTTGAAGCGGTTGGCCACGCCCTGGGTGAGGTGGAGGTGCAGCTGGGCCAGGAGGCCACGACGCTGAAGGTGACGTCGGTGGAGCCCGGCAAGGGCACCGGGGCGTGGGTGCTGGGGCTCACGGCCGCGGACGGCAAGCCGGAGGCGCTCCAGTGGAAGACGGCCGACGCCGCGAAGGGCACCGTGTCCGTGAACAGCCCGGACCTCTTCTCCCAGAGCCACGACTACGTGCGCCAGGAGAAGAAGTCCGCCTTCCCGTCCAAGCAGGAGACGGGGTGCGACGAATACGAGCGCTAACGCGCCCGTGAGCGCCGCCGGGCCCGCAGGCCCCCTCCGAGCAGCAGCGCGACGAGCGCACCGGACAGGGGGCCCCCCGAGGCTTGGCAGCCACCATCATCCGAGGGCGTGCGCGGATCATCGATGGGATCCACGGGCCTGCCCGCATCGACGGTCCCCGGATCACCGGTGCCCGCATCGGTGCCCGCGTCCGTCTCCTCGAGTGGCGCGCAGGACGAGGCCTGGCCGGTGGCCGCGATGCACAGCCGGCCATAACGCCCCAGGCCTTCCATCCGGCCGTCCACGACCGCCACCATCACGCGCGTGGCGTCATCCGCGGCCACCCGGGCGCGCAGGGCTTCCGGCCCGTCCACGGTCACCACGCGAAGCACGGCGTCATCCGTGACGGCCGCGAGGACCAGGTGCACGGTGGCCGGGTCGATGCCGGGCTCGGGCTCGAACGAGGCGCCCACGAAGGACGCGCCGCCGGGCACTTCGAAGATTTGCGAAGCCGCCGCCGCGACGCGCACGCGCTCGTTCGTGGTGGGGAGCGCCGCCGCCGCCGTCGTCACCTGCGCATAGCCCTCCCCTCGCGCGTAGCCGAACCCCGGCGTCGCGCGCGCGCCGGTGCCCAGGTTCCAGGTGGCGAACCGGGCGAAGGCCGCGTCGAAGCTGGAGGCGAAGTCGCGGCGCAGACGGGTGTCCAGCAGCACCGGCCAGCGGGCCTCCGGCTGCCGCACGGACTCCTCCAGCAACGCGAGGAGCGCGCCGTCACCGTAGTGCTCGCAGAGGAACTGGAAGAAGAGCCCCGCGCCGTAGGTGAAGGTCACGCCCGGCCCCGCGGGGTCCAGCACCAGGGGGCTGTCCGGGGTGAGCATGTAGCCGCGGGTGAAGCGCTCCAGGTCGTCGAGCGCGGGCTCGAAGCGCTCGGTGGCCCAGACAGCGGTGCCCTCGGAGGCGATGCCGCCCAGTCCGGGCCGGTAGGCGGCCTGCACCGCGTGGAAGAACTCGTGGCTGGCGAGGATCTCCACGGCCTCGGCGTCGGACGGGTAGTTGTAGCCCGCGAAGTCGTTCTCCTGGAGCATGTAGCCCGTGCAGCGCGTGACGCCGTCCAGACAGGTCTCCTGCCGGAAGGAGCCGTCACCAATCCCCGCGAAGTCCACCAGGTACACGTCGAAGCGGCCGTCGCCGCCGTCGTCCCCGGCAGGATTCGTGTCGTCGGGCGGCAGGCGGAAGCCCAGGTCCACGTAGAACGTCGCCACGCGTTCATAGGTGCGTCCGACGAGTTCCACGAAGTCGGGCACGCCGTTGCCATCCGCGTCCGCCGCGGGCACGGCGTGCTTGCCCTGGCGGGTGAAGTGGATGAGGAAGCGCTCGCCCGGCGACACGACGGACTCCACCGTGTCCCCAGGCTCATAGCGCGGCGCTTGCGCGGTCGGCGAGGTGGGCCGACCGGACTCGGCGGCCAGCCCCATCACGGCCTCCCGCTCGTGCGGGAGGCCGCGCGGGGTTCCCGCGCCAGTCAGCAGCAGGAGCAGCGTGGGAACCCCGGGGGTCATCACGGCAGCCAGGCCCACCGCAGGCGGAGCGACCCCGCGCTGGCCGTGTTCTTCACCGCGTTCGTCGTCCTGCACTCCTCCTGCACCACGGGGTCGTAGAAGCTCGCGACCTGCAGCTTCAAGTGACGGCCGTTCGCCAACTGGACGAGGTAGACCTTGTTCGTCATCGCCACGCAGCCGGGGTAGTCCCAGTACGAGAGCGTCTGCGTCGCCGGGCTCTGGATGCCGTACGGGTCCCCGGAGAACGTGCAGGTGTCGGGGGTGTAGTAGTTCTCCGCCACGAACTGCGCGTCCGTGCGCACGGCCGTCACCGACTCGAACGTCGTCCCTTCTGGCATCTGCGCCACCGTCACGCACGACGGGCCGGACACGCCGCTGTTGAAGCGGACGACGTACCGGCGCACCGCGACATCCCACGCCGTCGAGTCCAGCGAGGACCGGTCATCGATGGAGACCTTCTCCAGGCCCATGTCCGTGAAGCGCGCGTAGGTGTACGAATCCGGCACGCTCGTGCCGCCCCCGCGGCCGTCCAGGAACGTGAGGTGCTCGCCCTCCGTCGTGCCCTCCTCCACCACGCCGCCGTCGTTGATGTTGGTCCGGAGCCGGAGCTTGTCGATGCTCTGCTCCGAGCAGGCCACGGCGTTGCGGCACAGCTCCGCGCCACCGTCCACGGGCGTACCCGCGTCGGTCTCCGTGCCGGCGTCCGTCTCACCGCCCGTGCCCGCGTCCGTCTCCGGATTCTCCTGCTCGTCCGGCGTCAGGGTGCGCAGTTCGCACTTCTTGTCCGCGTTGCAGGTCCAGGCCTGGCCCGCGGGGGCCGCGCCCTCATCGCGGCAGTCGAACGCGTCCACGCACTCGTCGCTGCTGCATCCCGGCGCCACCACGGCCAGCGCGAGGGCCGCCAGGGCCCCCATGCCGAACCACCTTGCACCGCTCTTCCGGACCACCCCTCCAGGGTTGCTCATCGTCGTCACCTTTCGCCGCGGGGACCCGCCGCCGTTCGATGGGGACGATCTCTATTCGATAACGATTCTCATTTTCAATATCGACATTCTGACTTCAGGCGGAAGTGTCGCCGGGCGATTTCGGGGGGTTGTGGGCGGACAGACGGGGTTGTCCGCCGGGGCCCAGGAGTCCCTGCATGGCGTCGAAGAGGTTGAGGTTGGAGCCGCTGGGGAGGAAGACGACCTTGTCCAGGCCTCCGACGACGGCGGCCTGGGCCTGCGCGGCCACTGCCTTCACGAAGTTCTCCCCGCCCCCCAGGCTTTCCACGCGCTGGCGGAACTGGGTGGCCTCCACTTCCGCGAGGCGCGACTGGCGCTCCACCTCCAGGTCGTTGAGGCGCTGCTGGCGCTCCAGGGCCACCTGGGTGGTGAGCCGTTCGCGCTCGGCCTCCGCTTCCGAGCGGATGCGCGAGGCGCGAGCGTCGGACTCGGCGCGGGCCAGGGCCTCCTCGCTCTCCACGCGGGCGCGCTCCAGCTGGGCCTCGGCCTCCACCTTGGCGCGGCTGAGCGTCTCCAGCTGGTGGTTGCGGTTCTGCAGTTCGATGAGGGATTGGCGCTCCGCCTCCGACTTGCGGTGGCTGGCGATGTCCGCGAGCTGCTTCTCCTCCTCGCTGCGGATGCGCTTGAGCTCCGCGGCGGCCTGGGCCTCCTGGCGTGAGGCGTCCAGCTGGATCTGGATGTTGGTGTCGATGGCCTCGCGCAGCTTCAGGGCGGTCTTCTCATCGACGGGGGCGATGTCCTTGATGTCGATGTCGATGATGCGCAGCTGGTTCTCGGAGAAGAGGCGGTCCTTGCGCGCGCGGCCCGCGTCATCCATGCCGAAGATGGCGCGGCGGATGAGCACGCTGGCGTTCTTGTGGAAGGTCTCGAACTCGTTCTCCGCGGCGACCTGGCGGATGCGCGACGCGAGGTTCTCACACACGTACCCGATGAAGTCGTTCACCCGGAAGATGGCCTTGTCCTTCTCCGGGTCGCCCTGCACGTCGAACTGCCACTTGTAGGAGAGCTTGATGCGCAGCCGCGCGTGGTCGCGCGTGGCCACCTCGAACAGGTCCGTGGCGAAGTCCGGCCCCAGCCGCAGCATCAACACCTTGAGCTGACGCGGGCGCTTGGGCGTGCTGCCGGACAAGTCCAGGACGGTGACGTCCTCGTAAGGACGCAGCATCACCTTCGCGGGACCGAACTCCACGCGCGCGTGGTTGGTCTCGAAGTCGTTGATGAGGACCGCCGTGTTGTCCTCGATGCGCAGCACGATGGCGCGCGTGCGGTCCCCCTTCTCCGTCGCGAACATGGGGCGAGGAGCACGGGCGTCCTTTGCCTCCGCGGGAGGCAGCGGCGGAGTGAGTCCCAGCAGGGCCTCCGCGTCCGGGGACAGGCGCTTCTCGTGCAGCTCCTGGTGCGCCTCCGGCATGAACTGGCACGGTCCCTGGACGAGCGACACCTTGCCCGAACGCAGGTCGCGCACGTACAGGCCTTCCCCCTGCCCCAAGGACAGCGCGGCGATCTCCCGGTGGATGAGGACCTTCTCGCTGGGCACGTAGGTGCGAGGGCCCCGGACGATCCACGTGTCACCGGCCTTGCGCGCGCGCGGCTCACCGCCCTCGTTCTCCGAGAGGTCGTCCAGCGCCTGGAGCTTCAGGCCCTGCAGCTCCGACAGGACGTGCTTGCGGCGCACGTCGCCTTCGAGCGCCTCACCGGGTTCGAGGAAGAAGACATCCGGACCGGAGACGACCTTGCGGCGGCCCTCCTGGACGCGGCCGGTGGCGCGGTCCACGGGATTGAGGATGACGCAGTACTCGGTCTCCTTGAGGACGCGGGCCTTCTCCAGCGATACGACGGTGACGGACTCGCCGGGCACGTAGCGGCCGGGGCCGCGCACCAGCCACTCGTCACCGGCCTCGCGGCGGCGGGGGGCATCCGGGACGTGGGTGTCCGTGAACGCGGTGAGCGCGCGAAGCCGCAGCGCTTCGGACACGCCCAGGACGTATTCCGGGGCGATGTCTCCCTCCAGCTCTTCGCCCGGGTACAGCGGAAAGACTTTGGGGCCCACGCGGACCTCGCGGTTGCCCACCGCGACGCGGGCCTGGCCGAAGTCGTCCAGCGCCACCTGGCCGTCCACGCGCACCACGGGGTTGCGCACCACGCACCAGCTGCCGGCGCCCACCTCCACCATCCGCTCCTTCGCCACGAGCGTGAGGTGTGCTTCCAGCGTGAGCACGCGCGGGCCTACTTCCATCAGCACGACGCCGCGGTTGGCGTCCTCGATGTATGCGTACTCGCGGTTCTTCAGGGAGATGCGCTGGATGGCTTCGGTGCTGGGGGCGGACGGCATGGCACACCTGCTCGCGGGGGTGGGGTTCGGCCGCGAGACATTGCGAGCCCCATGCCGTCACCGCTCCGCCCTGGAACGGCCCCGAGCCGCTCCGGACTGGAACGGACCCTCGCTCCATTCCGGCGCGCGGTGTTCCAGACTGGAGCGCCTGTCGAGCTTGGAACGCTGCTCGGCGTCTGTTCGAATGCACCCTGTGCGTGGGCCGGAAGGCTCCGGCCCGATGGCACCCCCCGGAGGAAACATGAAGGCATCGCGACTGAAGCAGATGGTTCCTGGATTCGCGCTGATCATCGGCATCATGGCCGGCACGGCCCTGGCCATGGTTCCCGGCTCGAAGGCGGAGACGACGGACACCGAGGCGGCCAGGATGATCTGTTCGGCCAGCTGCAAGCCCTGCACGACCCAGTATGACTGTGGCGACCGAGAGGGCTCATGCGGGGTCTGGCGCTGCACCAACCCGATGTAGACACCTGAAAGGGTGCCCTCATCCGCCTCCGAGTCCCAGGACTCGGGGGCTTTTCAATTGTTGCGAAGAGATGGCCATGCGTCTCCGGACCTGCGGCGCCCTTTTGCTTCTGCTCGTTTTCTCGGCCTGCGCCACGACGGAGCCACACCCCAGGGCGTCAACGGCCCGCGGCATGAGGGCCGCCAACCTCCGACGAGCGGCGGCGCTGCCCTGGAGGGATGACGGGCGGTGCGTTGTCCGCGAGGCGTCCCAGCCTTGGCCCGTGCTGGTGGAGCGGTGCTATCCGGCGCTCGACCATGACCGGGTCGAGTTCCGCGACACCACGGGAAGATGCACGGTCGCCTCCGCTGCCGCCGCGACCTTGGGACTCGGGTTCTGCGTGCTGGCGGCCCCTGAAATCGCCGTGGGAGCCGTCATCATCCTGGGCGTGGTGGTGGTCGCCGTCGCCATCCAGGAGGAATGGGACGCATATGAACTGCGCCACCACTACCCCGAGGAAGCAGGGACCTCACGAGGGACGAAGGTTGCGTCCCGAGATGCCGAAGCGAAGCCGAAGCCCAAGCTGGATCCGGCGCCAGCGGGCCAGGGCCGACAGCCCCCGGTGCCGCCTGTGCCCGTGGACCGGACGGGCCGTGCCAGTTGCGAGCCTGTTCCCGTGCCTCACGCGGGCGGGGACGACATACACAATGAGTGTGCCGACAAGGTTCCGCCCAACCGTTATCCCGGGATGGACGTGCTCGTTGGCGGTGCACGCTTCGATGCGTTGCAAGTCGGTGTACGCAAACTGTGGGAGATCAAGACCCACCAATTCGATTCGTACAATGATTTCATCCGCGACAGGGAAATTGAAAAGGAACTGATTCAACTAGAGAGTGAGCGAAGAGTCGCTGAGGCTTGTGGATATGACTTCATCGTTGGGGTGAGCACCAAGGCGCACAAAGCGTTGCTGGAGGCAGCGGACCCTTCGCTCATTATCGTCGTTACAGGGTGTCAACGATGACTACGCAAGAAAGATTTACGCTCATTGTCTACGCACCTGCGCTCATGAGTAACGACAGCCGCACGGTCGCCATCATCCATGGGCTGGAGAAAGCATTCCCCGGCTTACGACTGGAGTGGGAAATAGGTGAAGGCGGGCGCCCTATTCCATTGCCACAGCGTGACGCGTGGCTCCTGGCGAGCATTAAAGAAGGTGGATTCCCTCTCATATGCAATGGGGACGAGAGCTACGCCGTGACGGTCAATGGAAGGGACAGGTCCGGACTCTTCAGTCCTGGCGGTCAGTCCCAGTTTGAAGCTCATGCCAGGCTGCCACTAGACGAGACTGTGCTCGCGGCAGCGGCGCCACTGCTTGAGGCCATGGCGGAAGGTGCACGTTCGTTCTGGGGACACGCGTCGCCGTATAGCTACGGCTCGGAAGTCGCGCAGCAGTTCCGCCGCTCGCCGGATGGGCCCGATCTCTCACCCCGTGGGCTTCCCATGCTCAACCTTCCCCAGAAGAGCCCCAGGCCTGAGACGCCCTATTTCCTGGGGTGGCTGAACTACTGGTCCGCTGCCGCCGCGGAGGTCATCGGGTTCCCGGATCCTGCTCGCGATGCCGAGCTGCTCTCGCGGGCGCATCGCACTCCGTCGGGCGGGTGGATCGTGCAGCTCACGGAGACTCCGCTCGACTACGACAACCCCGTGCACCTGGACGCGCTCAAGCGGGCCTACGAACGCTTTCCAGCAATCGGCGGACGCTCAACGCCTTTGCCCTGAAACAGGACAGCCGCCCGACACCTCTCCGGTGCGGGCGGCTGTTCCATCCAGTCTCCCGCTCAGCCCTGGGCGGCGCGGGCGTCACGACCCTTGGCGCGGGCGGCCTTGGAGAGCAGGTCGCTCCCCTTCTCCTCGCCCTTCATCCACGCCTTCAGCGCGGGCACCACCTGCTTGCTCCAGGCGCGTCCGGCGCGCACGACCAGGAAATCCTGCACCAGCGCGTCCACGATGGCGGAGAGCTGCTCGGTCAGCTCCAGACGCTCGGAGAGCTGATCATCCTCTTCCTCCGTCATGAGCGCGGGCAGCTTTGCGGCGCGGATGTCCAGGAACTCGGAATCCAGCGTGACTTCGTATTCGCGCTCGCCATGCGAGATGCGCAGCCGCGCCTGGGACACCAGCAGGCCCCGGTCCAACGAATGGCGCACGTTCTCCGAGTACGGCGCCAGCGTGCCCTTGGCGCTCATCTCCGTGACGTCGCCCGCCACGCCGCGCAGCACCACCTTGCCCAGGAAGAGGACGACGACGCCCGCGCCGTCGTGCTCGACCAGGGGGTCGCCCGACTCCGAGCGCCACAACAGCCACGTCATGAACTCGCGGCCCAGATAGGCCCGGCCGCGCAAGAGCTGTTCGCGCGCCTTGCCCTTTTCGACTTCGGCTTCGTCCTTCTCCTCTTCCGTGGCGACACCATCGACTCCGACATCGCCCCGGGCGAACGCCGCCTCTTCCCTCGCCTGCTCACGCCTCGCCATGGGCGTCCTCCACCGAAGCCGTCGCCGGCAGGTCCATGCCAATGAGCTCCGCCGTGGGGCCCAGGGCCTTCTCGTCGATGCCCGCGCGCTGAGCCATGGACGCGGGCGTGATGCCAATCACCTTCACCGCGAGGGCGCCTTCCAGCGCCACGCAGATCTCATCCACCGTCTTGCGCGACGCGGCCCAGACCTGCACCGTGTGCGTCTTCAGGTTCCACGTCACGTCCAGCGTGCTGGTGCGCGGCACGGCGCGCTGACGCAGGAGCTGCTTGAGCTCCGCGCGCTGCTTGTTCTTCTCCGCGCGCGCGGGCGGCCGGCCGTTCTCCTTGCCGAAGGCGGCGGCCCACTTGTCCAGCTCCGACTTCATCATCGACGCGGGCACCTTCAGCGTGTCGATGCGGAAGGCGAAGAGGGCGTACTCGCCATAGAAGAGGTTGCCGGTGGCGAACTCGGAGGACTCCGGGTTCTCCAACTCGACAAACCCCGCGGCGCGCTCCTCCTCGGAGCGGCGGTCGATGGGCTCGAATGCATGGGACTTGAGTCCCTTGGTCATCCAGCGCTTGACGTCGGACGGCGCATCCTTGGCCGGCTCGGTCCGGAAGCGCGAAAAGGTCACGGCACCACGTAGGACAGGCATGGGGCGCGGCAGGATGGGGGTCCTGTGACGCCGCGTCAAGGCACTCGGTGTGGCTGGACGCGAAGCGCCGGGAATAGCCCGCGCCAGAGATCGTTTGCCCGGGCTCCGTCCAACCGTGCACGTCTCCGCCCCACCCCGCTGGCGGGAATCCATGACACTCCCAGGCACGCGACATACGGTGGCCGCCGCCATGCGCCGCGCCCTCCTTTCCGCCAGCGTCGTTGCCCTCTTCCTGTCCGCCTGCACCCACACGGCCGCCACGCCGGACGGCGCCCCGCGCGACACCCTGCCCGGAGTCACCAGGGCCCTGCTGGAGACCCTGGAGGCGGACGGCGCGCTCGCGGGCGCGTATGTGGTGGACGCGCGCACCGGCGAGCCCCTCTTCACCCACCGCGAGAACGTGCGGCTGTTGCCCGCGTCCACCATGAAGGTGGTGTCCACGTCCGCCGTGCTGTCCGCGCTGGGGGCGGACTTCCGCTTCACCACCCCGGTCTTCCTGGAGGGCTCGCAGGCGGGAGGCCTGTTCTTGGGCGACGTGGTGGCGCAGGCGTCCGGGGACCCGTCGCTGGGCTCGTGGCGCTTCCCGGAGACGGCGCTCGCGTGCGACCGCATCGCGGAGGCCTTCCAGGCGCGCGGCATCCACCAGTGGCGCGGCAACGTGCGCATCTCCGGCACGGACGGCCTGGACGGCGGCATGGGCCCGGGCTGGGCCTGGGATGACGCGGCCTATGCCTACAGCGCGGCGCCCACGCCCTTCGTCTTCCGGGAGAACGTGGTGGACCTGGCGCTGGCGCGCGCCCCCGGCGCCACCTGCGCGGACGCGCCCTCCGTCCAGTGGACGCCCACCTTCGCCACGCTGTCTGCGGTGGTGAACGTGGACGTCAACGCCGAGCGCGCGAACCTGGCCTGCGTGCGCGGAGGCGGCGGAGTGCGCTGCACGTGGCGCTCGCCCACGGGCGGCCCGTGTCCCCAGGCCGCCGCGGTGAAGCTGTCCGTGGACGCGCCGGAAGCCCTCTTCGCCGCGTGCGTGGACGACGCGCTGGCGCGGCACGGCATCACGCGGCTGCCGCTGTCCCTGGAGGCCCCCACCCCGCCCCTGCCCCC
>NZ_RAVY01000171.1:0-20957 GCF_003611625.1 Corallococcus sp. CA054B | reverse complement strand
GGGCAGACGTCCGCCCACGAGCCGCTCCAGGTCGGCCCGCGCCATCCAGTAGTCGCGGACCGTCTCCAGGTATGCCCTCCAGGCCTCCACCTGCTCGCGTCGCGCGATGAGGAGGGCGGGAAGGCCGATCTGCATGGCGTTGTACTGGCGTTG
This sequence comes from Corallococcus sp. CA054B, assembly GCF_003611625.1. NCBI lineage: Bacteria > Pseudomonadati > Myxococcota > Myxococcia > Myxococcales > Myxococcaceae > Corallococcus > Corallococcus sp. CA054B. The sequence goes on along the minus strand of NZ_RAVY01000171.1, from coordinate 20,804 downwards.
TGACTCCTCGACGATGGTGGTGCGCAGCGGGAGCACGACCTTCTGGTAGCGCTCCGCCATGTTCCGCAGCGTCACCAGCTTCGCCCTCGCCGCGCGCACCTCCGAGCGGGCGTTGACGGCCAGCTCCATCAGCCGGTTCTCACCCTGGCGGTGCTGCGCCTCCAGCTTCGCGATGAGCGCCTGGCGTTGATCGAAGATGGGCAGCTCCAGCGACAGCGTGGGGCCCAGCAGGCGCGGCCCGTTCGCGTCGCGGTGCGTGTGCACGCCCACCTCCACGCGGCCGAAGAAGCGCGTGCTGCGCGCCAGCTCCAGCGCGTTCCACAACAGCGACGCCTGCTTGCGGGCCGCGTCGATGTCCAACCGCTGCTCGATGGCCAACGTCTCCAAACGCTCCAGCGAGGTCTCGGTGGCGGGGACCTCCGGCAGCTTCTGCGCCAGCGTCCACTGGACCCTCGCGCCGTACAGACCCATCAGGCGGGTGAGGTGTTCGCGCGCTTCGACCAGCGCCAGCTCATCCTGGGCCAGCTCCAGGCGCGCCTGCTCCATGGCGGCCTGCTCGGTGGCCAGGGCCAGCACCGTGATGTTGCCCGCGGCGCGCTGCCGGTTGGACAGGTCCGCCGCCGCGTCCGCGGCCTGGAACACCTCGCGGCGCAGCGCGACCAGCTGCTGCCGGGCCTGCACCTCCGTGAACGTCTGGCGGACCTCCGCCGTGGTGGCAAGCGCCTCGTGCGCGACGCGCAGCGTGTCCGCCTGGAACTGCTCCTTCGCCACGCGCTTGCGCAGGGGCAGCGTGAAGAGGTCCACGAAGCTCTGGACGATGGAGAACTCCGTCTCGGTGTTGCCGTCCGAGGACAGCGGGAAGCCGATGCTCCCGTCGAAGGACGGGTTGGTGAGCAGGCCGGCCTGCACCATGTCCGCCTGGGACACGCCCAGCTCCTCGTACGTCGCCTGGAGCGCGGGGTTGTTGAGCAGCGCCACCTCCACCGCGCGGTCCGACGTGAGGTCGCCGGCCAGCAGGGCATCCAGGTGCTGCTGCACCTGAGCGTCTTCCGGCGTCCCCTGGTTCCAACGCGTCTTCAACCCTGTCCGCTCCTCCACGAGCGCGGCCACTTCCATGTGGCCGCGCTCCTTCTGGATGGACGCGCAGCCACCGAGCAACAGAACCGCGAGGAGCCAGGGGGATTTCCAATGCACACGAGACCTCGAGAATGAATGTGCCCGTACGGCAGCCAGGACACCGGCTCCTGTCGAGCAAGGGCCGGGCCACTGCGTCAGGTATCGCAACCCCACGGAATGACGACGTCCGAAGCAACACGCTCGCATGGGCGCTTCGTGCGAGGTGTGACCGCCAACGTCACACTGTGATGCGCGGTGCGGCGTCCAGGCCGGGCGCTTCGAGCCGCCCCACACCGGGGATGAAGCGGCCCACGCGCGCCGCGTAGCGCTGATAGGTGGCGCCGTGCAGGCGCAGCAGGTGGTCCTCCTCCAGCCGCACCTGGAGCGACACCAGCAGCACGTAGTCGAGCCAGCCCATCACGGTCCACGCGCTCGGGGTCGCGAGCGCCATGCCCGTCACCACGATGAGCATCCCGCTGAAGATGGGGTTGCGCACGACGCCGAAGAGGCCTCCCGTCACCAGCTCCGTTCGATCCGAGTCGATGCCGATGCGCCACGACGCCCCCATCTCCACCTGGGCCCGCACGGTGAAGACGAACCCCACTGCCACCAGGGCCCAGCCACTCCAGCGGAGCGCGTCGGGCACGTGCCACACGCCCAGCGCCTGCTCACCGAAGGCGAGGTGCGCCGCGCTCCAGAGCACGATGGCCCCCATGAACAGCGCCATGCCCACGCCAATGACCCGCTGGAGCGGCGGGCCGGAGCGGTGCAGCACCAGCGCCGGGCGGCCCGTGCGGCGGCGCAGGCGCACCGACGGCAACACCATGGCGAAGAGGAGGAATGCGAGGGTGGCGGCGGGCAGGGCCGGCCGGGTGAAGGTGGCGACGTCCATGGGGTGACCTCCAGCTGCGTTCACCCCTGCTGACGCCCGGCCCCGCGCGCTCTTACAGCTGATTTTTCACGCGGGCGCGCAGTCGCAGTCCACGCAGCCCTGCGCGCAGCAATGGCCACACAGCTCCACCAGCTGCTCCCCCAGGGCCTTCCGGGCGCGGTGCAGGCGCACGGCGGCGTTGTTGGCGGAGATGCCCGCCTCCTGCGCGTACGCGGCCACGGTGAGTCCCTCCAGGTCCACCCGGCGTACGGCCTCCGCGTACTCGGGCTTGAGCGTCTCCGCGAGCCCCGCCACGCAGCCGCACACCGTCGCCTCCAGGCCGTTGGCGTCCTCGGTGGACAGGGGCTGCTCGTGCGCCAGGGACTCCAGGGTGGAGACCTCCCGTTGGCCCCGGCGGTGACGGTCCACCAGCGCGTTGCGCAGGAGCCGGTAGAACCAGGCCACCGCGCTCTGCTCCTCGCGCAGGGAGCCTCCCTGCTCCATGCCCTTCACGAACGCGGCCTGAAGCACTTCGCGCGCGGCCTCCTGGCTCCCCACGCGCGGCGTGAGGAACGCGAGGAACGCATGGTGATGGCGCAGCAGCGCGTCCATCGCTTCCGGTGACAGGCTCATGCCGGAAGCTTCCTGGCAGCCCTGCGTGCCGCGAGGCGCTCCTGGAACCCGTGCACCAGCGCGTAGAACGTGGGCAGGGCCAGCAGCGTGAAGAGGGTGGACGTGACGAGCCCGCCCACCATTACCACCGCCAGTGGACGCTCAATCTCCGTCCCGTGCAGCGGCAACACCAGCAGCGGCAGGAGCCCGAGGATCGCCGTGCCCGCGGTCATCAGCTTGGGCCGCACACGGCCGATGCTCGCCTCGCGCACGGCCTCCGCGAAGGGCTTGCCCCGGCTCATCAGGTCCTTCGTCTGCGCCACGAGCACCAGGCCGTTCTGCACCGCGATGCCGAACAGGCCGATGAGGCCCACCAGGCTGGAGACGTTCCAGGTCTCGCCCGCGAGCAGCAGCGCGAGGATGCCGCCCACGAACGCGTCCGGCAGCGTGGCCAGGATGACCAGCGCCTCCGCCACGGAGTCCAGCGCGAGGTACAGCAGGACGAACACCGCGAGGAGGGCCAACGCGATGGCCACCGTCAGCGCCTGCGCCGCGCGCTCCTGGCTCTCCACCTTGCCGCCCACGTCCACGAAGTAGCCCGTGGGCAGCTTCAGCTGCGTGGCCAGCACCTCCCGCACCTCCGCCGCCGTGCTGCCCAGGTCGCGTCCGGACACGCTCGCCTCCACCGCGATGCGCCGGCTGCCGGCCTCGCGGCGCACGCTCCCTGCTCCGGAGGTCTCCTCGATGGTGGCCAGCTGGCTCAGCGGGATGCGCGTGCCGTCGTGCCCGTCCACCAGCAGGTTGCGGATGGCGTTCACGTCACCCCGGCGGTGGTCCGCCAGCCGGAGCACCAGGTCGTAGCGGCGCTGGCCCCGCCAGATCTGCGCGGACTCCTCACCCACGAGCCCCACGCGCACGGCCCGGATGACGTCCCCGGGCGTCAGCCCCACGCGCGCCACCGCCGCGCGGTTCACCGCGATGCGCAGCTGCGGCAGGCCGCTCAGCCGCTCCACCCGCAGGTCCTCCACGCCGTCCACCCTGGACATCAACGCGCGCGTGCGCTCCGCGAGCTGCGACAGCGTGTCCAGGTCTGGCCCGAAGACGCGCACGGAGAGGTCCGCGGGGCTGCCTCCCAGCCCCTCGTCGATGCGCATCCCCAGCGGCGTGGTGAAGAGCACCGACACGCCGGGCACCTTCCCCACCGCCTCGCGCATCCGCGACTCCAGCCCCTCGCGGCCTCCGAGGGTGTCCTTCTTGAGGACCACCAGCACGTCGGACAGGGTGTGGGGCATCGGGTCCTCGGTGCGTTCGGCGCGGCCGGTGCGGCGCACCACGTCCTCCACCTCCGGGAACTCGCGCAGCACGTCCTCCACGCGGTGGTTGAGGCGATCCACCTCGTCCAGCGACGCCTCCGCCGGCAGCACCGTCTGGAGCAGGAACGCGCCCTCGTCCAGCCGGGGCATGAAGTCGCTGCCCACCATGAAGGCCAGGCCCAGCGCGGGCACGGTGATGGCCAGCGCCACCACGCGCACCAGGCCCGCGTGGCGCATGCACCTGTCCAGCAGCGGCGCGTACGCGGCCTTCACCTTGCGGATGATCCACACGTCCTCTGGCGAGTCCTCGCGCGGCGCGCGCAAGAGGAGGCCCGACACCACCGGCACCAGCGTGAGCGCCAGCGCGAGCGACGCGGCCAGGCACGCCACCACCGCCGCCGCGAGCGGCTGGTACATGCGGCCCTCGATGCCCGACATCGCGAAGAGCGGGATGAACACCGCGACGACGATGAGCGTGGCGAAGGCGATGGGACGGCCCACCTCCATCGCCGCCGCCAGCGCCTCGTCGCGCACCGAGCGGCGGCCCTTGCCCTCGCGCAGGTCGTGGATGACGTTCTCCACGACGATGATGGCCGCGTCCACCAGCAGGCCCACCGCGATGGCCAGCCCGCCCAGCGTCATCGTGTTCAACCCGATGCCCGCCGCCTTGAGCAGCAGTCCCGCCAGCGCCAGCGACAGGGGCAGGGTGAGCGTGACGATGAGCGCCGCGCGCCAGTCCCCCAGCAAGAGGAAGAGCACGCCCACCACCAGGAACGCGCCCAGCAGGATGGCGCGGCCCACGCCTCCCAGCGCGGAGCCCACCAGCTCCGATTGGTCATAGACGACGCGCAGCTGCACGCCCGGCGGCAGCGAGCGTCGCAGCTCGTCGATGGCCGCGCGCACGCCTTCGGCCACCTTCACGGTGTCCGCGCCGAACTGCTTGCTCACGCGGCAGCTCACCACCTCGCCCTCCAGCCGGTGCGCCATGCCCCGGCGCGGCGCGGGGGCCTCGCGCACGTCCGCCACGTCTCCCAGCAGCACGGGCGTCCCGTCCCGCAGCGCGACCACGGTGTTGTTCAGGTCCTCCACCGACTCCGCCCGGCCCACGGCGCGCACGGCCCACTCCATGGGGCCCTGCGTGATGAAGCCTCCGGAGGCGTTGACGCTGGCGCCCTCCAGGCCGTGCTGGACCTCGTCCAGGGTGATGCCTCGCGCCACCAGTTGATCCGGATCCAGCAGCACCTGGAACTGGCGCAGGTAGCCGCCCAGCCGCTCCACGCCCGCGACGCCGGGCACCGCGAGCAGCCGGTTCTTGATGTCGAACTCCGCCAGGTCGCGCAGCGCCATCAGGTCCGCGCTGCCGGGCTCCGCCTCCAGCGTGAACTCGAAGACCTCGTTGAGCCGGCCGGTGAGGCTGGACACGAGCGGCGCGTCGGTGCCGGGGGGCAGCTCGCCCTCGGCCTGCGCCACCCGCTCCGCCACGTACTGGCGGCTGCGGAAGTAGTCCGCGTCCGGTTCGAACTCCACCGTCACCTGCGTGACGCCCAGCTGCGAGGTGGAGCGGATGCGGCGCACCTCGGGCAGGCCCGCCAGCGCCACCTCCATGGGGATGGCCACCGCCGTCTCCAGCTCCTCGGCGCCCATGGCCGCGTTCTGCACGATGACGTTGAAGATGGGCGCGGACAGGTCCGGGAACACGTCCTGGCGCAGGTTGCGGAGCGCCACCGCGCCGAAGGCCGCCAGCGCCAGGACGACGAGCACCGTCAGCCCGGGCCGCGAGAAGGACGCGCGGAGGATGCGCCCCGGCAACGTCGTGCGCGGATCAGTGTCCATGCTCGTCACCTCCGCCCTGGGACTTCTCCACTTCCGCCTTGAGCAGGAACGCGCCCTCCACCACCACCTCGTCGCCCACGGTGAGGCCCTTCAGGACCTCCACCTGCGTGCCCAGGCTGCGGCCCCGGCCCACCTCGCGCTGCTCGAAGACGCCGGCCTCCGGCGTGGGCAGGAACACCACCCAGCCGTTCTCCAGCCGCTGGAGCGCCGCCGCGGGGACGGCGGTGAGCGTGGCGCCCGGATCCCCCAGCGGGATGGACGCCGACGCGGACATGCCCGGCCTGAGGAGCCCCTTGCCGTTGTCCAGCTCCAGGCGCACGGGGATGGTGCGGCTGTGGGGATCCACCCGCTGCCCCACGTGGCCCACCTTCGCGGCGAACTCCTGGCCCGGGAACGCGGCGAAGGTGACGCGCGCGTCCGCGCCGGGCATCAGGCGCACGGCGTCCCGTTCGAACGCGTGGACGATGAGCCACAGCGACGACAGGTCGCCGATGCGGAAGAGCGCCTGCGAGGGATCCGCCATCTGCCCCAGCCGCGCGGTGCGCTCCACGACGGTGCCGTGGATGGGCGCCTTGAGCACGAAGCCAGACGTGCCGTCACCTCCGTTGCCCGCGCCCAGCGCGGAGAGCGCGGCCTTCGCGGCGGCGACCTCCGCCTCCGCGGCGGCGGCGTCCGCTTCAGCGGCTTGCACGTCCTTGCGCGCGACGATGCGCTCCTCGGCCAGCGTGCGCTTGCGGTCCGCGGCCTGACGGGCGGCGGTGGCGCGGGCCTGGGTGGCCTGGAGGTCCGCGCGGGCTCGGCCCAGCTCCGGACTCTGGAGCTCCGCCAGCCGCTGGCCCTGCTTCACGGCCTGGCCCGTCGTCACGGCGACGGAGGCCACGCGCGCGGAGACCGGCGAGGCCACCTCCGCGTAGGCGTCTTCACTGAAGGTCAGCTCGCCCAGCGCGGTGACGCTCTCTCCGCCCGGGCGGGCCTCCACCTTCGCGGTGGTGACGCGCAGGTCGCGGAGCATCTCCTGGGGGACGTGCACGTGGATGACGTCTCCGGACTCGACGTGGAGCTTCTCCTCGGCGGCCTCGTCGTGGCCGTGTTCGTGCGCGTCGTCGTGTTCCGGCTTGGAGGACTTGCAGGCGGTGAGGCCCACGAGGACGGACAGCAGCAGCAGCGTGGGCTTCATGGCAGGACTCCCGTTTCCACTTCCAACTGCACACGAGCAAGGGCCAATCGCAGCAGGCCTTCGAGCCACGCGGCCCGCGCCTCCAGCGTGTCGCGACGGACGAGGAGGAAGGCCGCGAGGTCCATCTCCCCGGCGTCATAGGAGCGCTGCGCCAGCGCCTCGTTGTCGTCCAGGAGCGGCAGCACCTCCTCCAGGACCCCGAGGGCACCCAGGCTCGCGCGGTAGCGGTAGCTCGCGGCCTGGACCTGGGCGGGCACGACGGTGCGCGCGGCGGCGAGCTCCTGCTCGGCGCGGGTTGCATCCGCTTCCCCCACGAGGCGCGCTTCCTGGCCTCGGGCGAAGAGGGGCAGGGGCACGCTGAGCGTTCCCAGGAACACCGTCTCGTCCGCCTCCTTCTGGTAGCGCGCGCCCACCGTCACATCCGGAAGCACCTGGCGCCGGCCCAGCGTCGCGGCGGCCTTCGCCTGGACCTGCTCCTGCTCCAGGGCCACCAGATCCGCGCGCGCTCCCGCGCCGCCCGGCGCCTCGCGGACGGGCGCTCGCGCGATCGACCGCAGATCATCGTCGTAGGTGGCCATGGGCCTCGCGCGGTAGCCCACGCGCACCTCCAGCTCCTCCCGCAGCGCGGAGATCTCACCGGCCGCGACCTGGAGCTCCGCGCGGGCGCGGGCGTGCGCCACCTTCGCCACGTTCACGTCCACGGCTGGAACGTCACCGGCCGCGTAGCGCTGCTCCGTGGCCTGGACGGTGCGCGCCGCCGCTTCCGCCGCGGCCTCCACCAGCTTCCTCCGCTCACCGGCTTGCAGCAGGCGCAGGTAGGCGGCGGCCACGTCCCCCAGCAGGAGCCGCTCCGCGTCGCGCAAGCGGGCCTCCTCCATGGACAGGCCCGCGCGCGCCGCCTCGCGCCGCAGGCCCTGCTTGCCGCCCAGCTCCAGGGGCTGCGACAGGCCCAACGCGAGATCCAGGCCGTAGACCCCATTGGGGAGCCGGCGCGGACCTACCTGGACGTCGAGCTGGGGGTTCTCGCGCAGGAGCGGCGCGGCGCTCGCCAGGGGCCCCTGCGCGGCGCGCACGCGGGCCCGGGCCTCGACCAGCGCCGGGGCGTGCTCGCGCGCCAGGGCGAAGACGTCCTGGAGGGTGATGCGGGATGACTCCGCGCCACCGGGGCGCGGCCAGAGCAGTGCAGCAGCCAGCCCGAGGGCGGCCGTCGCGGAACGGATGGACACGGAAGAAGACCTCTTCGGAAGGCGGGCCGCGCGCATCCATGCACCCGGGCATGAGGCCGGGCACACCGGTGGCGGGGCGCGTGCGAACGACGGCGGACGCGGGCCTTAAACGAGAGGGGCTATCGGGGGATGGAGGATGTCATCCGCGTCGGCGGAGGACGGCTCCAGGGCTTCGGGCGTGATGGGGGGCTCCCGGAACAGGGAGCCCATGAGGCCCGGCAACGGCACGGCGACGGCCAGGGGCCTCGTGTGCGCGCAGCAGGCGCAGTCCACGCAGGTGGGGGCGCACTGGCCCTGCGCGTCGTCATCCGCGCAGCCCGTGAGGCACGTCTCCGCCTGCTGCGCCAGCCCGAAGGCATGCGCGAGCCCGCCCCCAATGGGAGCGAGCAGCATCAGGCAGATGAAGAGCCAGAGTCGGAGCACTGGAGCGGTCTTCTAGCACGCTCCGGTGCAAGTGCACACGTCGTGCGGGCAGGGCGGGCGGCGCGAGGAGCGCTGCTCAGCCGCCAATGCCCTTGCGCAGCCGGGCCCAGTCGAAGTTGGCCGCCGGGTCGTCCTTGCGGCCCTTGGGCACGGCCACGTCCTTGTGCCCGACGATGTTCTTCGCCGGCACGTCGTGCTCCTGCTTCAGGTAGCCCACGAGCTGCGTCAGCGCCTTGTACTGCGCGTCGGTGAAGGCCGTCTTGCCGCTGCCGTCGTTGACGATCTCAATGCCGATGGAGCGCGCGTTCACGTCCGTGGGCACGCCGTGCAGCTCCCCCTTGCCCGCGTGCCACGCGCGCTTGGTGTCGCCGACCAGCTGGTAGATCTTCCCATCGCGGTCCAGCATGTAGTGCGCGGACACCTTGCTGTCCTTGTTGCGCATCCACGCCAGGTCCCCGGAGCCGTTGTTGGTGCCGGTGTGGTGCAGCACGATGGTGTCGATGTCCGCGCCGTTGCGCGAGTCGCTGTTGGGCGAGGGCGCGCTGATGACCGCGGGCTTGGTGAACTTCCCCGGCTCCGTGGGCGGAGGCGTCGTCGTCTTGAGCGCCTTCGTCAGCGCCGCCGCCGTCTGCGTCCCGTAGTAGCCGGTGGCGGAGATCTTGTTGTCCGCCTGGAACTTCTTCACCGCCGACTCGGTCGCCGGCCCGAAGGAGCCGGTGCCCGTGTTCATCTGCGCCTGGGTCATGTAGCCCAGCTTCACCAGCCCCTGCTGCAGCTGCTTCACCTTCGCCCCGGAGTCGCCCTTGCCCAGTCCGGCCGGCGGCGCCGTGAGGGCCGTGGACGCGGCCGCCGCGCGCGCGGGAGCGGCGGTGCGGGGGGCCGTGGCGGCGGTGCTCGCGGGCGCGTTGGCGGTGGCGCGGGGGGTCGTGGCACGGACGGTCATGGTGTACGATTCCAGGAATAGTGGATAGCTGTTGCTTTCGCGATTATCGGCGTCGTGTGCGGGAAGTTGTGTGCCGGGAGTGGAACGACACCGCCCCGGCGTCCGGAGGCACCGCGCGCGCCCTGCGCTCCGTCCCATTACGACCCGTGCAAAAGGGTGGGTGCTAGCGTGCCTATTTGGGAGGTCACGCATCCTTGCTCCAACCCTTCAGATTGGCTCTTCCCCTGGCGCTCATGCTCGCTTGGGGGACTGCCGCGCAGGCTCAGTCGGCCACGACAACACGCGCTGAGCGGAAGCGCTCCGTGACTCTTGCTGGCACGTCCACAGAACCGCTGCCCGTCGTCCGCGTGGCGCAGGACACCATGACGTTGCTGTTCTTCCCGTCGCCAATCCAGCGGAAGACCCTGGCCTTCGATGAAGCTCGGATCCGCGTCCTCGATGCCGGTGAACGCTCCGTCATCGTCCAGCCCGTGGCCAACCTTGGCGACGGCGAACGGCAGGAGATCGGAGTCTTCTTCGCCGATGGTCGAGCGCCCGCACGGGCCGCTTTCGTGCTCGTGACCGACCCTGCCGAAGTGGACTCGCGGATTGACGTGCAGCGCCCGGAGCCGCCCAACACGGCCTGTCAGCCCACTTCGCAAGCCCCAGCGCCGAAGCCGGAAGACTTCGTGTTGCTGGGCTATGTGGACAATGGCGGCGTCACAATGTCCAAGCTTCAAGTCGAGCTGGAGGCTGTGCAGGGCCTCGCGTTGGAATCGCTCAACGCCTTTCGGGGGGCGGGGTGGATTCTGGCGGACATGAGGATCCTGAACCGCTCCAACCACGCCGCATGGTCACCCCAAGAGGCGACGTTGCTGGGGCGTGTGGGCGTGCCCCTGCGGGCGCGGCTCGTGACAACGAAGCCGGGGCCAATTGCTCCGGGAGAGGTCAGGCGCGTTCTTGCGGTCGTGGAAGTGCCAGAGATGGACGCGGACCTCGTCTTCACCCTGGACGTGCGCGGGCAGGATGGGCGTCGTTTCACGGTTCCCGGCGTGCGTTTCCCGAAGCCCACCGCAGGAGATGCCCGATGAGCGCGACGTTGCTCGACCCTCCTCCGGGTTCCTTGATTGACGGATGGCAGGTGGCCAAACCCCTGGGGGCCGGAGGTTTTGCCCGCGTCTTCCTGGGCGAAAAGAGCGGCCGGCACCGTGCCATCAAGGTGGCTCAACACCGGGAGGCCAGCGGCGACTTCAAGCAGACCCATGCGCGGACGCTGCGGGAGTTGACGGTGCTGCTCATGCTGGAGCACCCCAACATCGTCCGGCCGCAGGGGCATGGCTTCGCGGAGAGCGGCAACCTCTACCTCGCGCTCGACTACGTAGACGGTTGGACGCTCGCGGAGTGGGCTGAACGAAAGCACCCGACGGTTCGCGAAGTCCTCGGCGTCTTCGAGAAGCTAGCGGGGGCGCTGGCTTACATGCACGGCCGGGGCATCCTGCATCGGGACCTGAAGCTGTCCAACGTGCTCATCCGCAAGAGCGATGGCGAGCCCGTCATCATCGACTTCAGTTGCGCGACCTATACGCTCGCCAAAGACCTGACGGACGGGGGCTTGCCTCCGGGCACGGACCGCTACCGCGCGCCAGAGCAGTTCCAGTTCCTGTACGAGCACAAGGACGAGCAGCGGGCCCGCTACGCCTTCCAGGTCGCCGACGAAATCTTCGCGGTCGGCGTCATGCTCCACGAGTTGCTGACGGACCCGCGACCGTCGGAGTTCCGTCCACGCTTCGACTTGAACAATGCGGCCTTTCCTCCGCCGTCACCCCGCTCGGCGAATGCGCGGGTTCCAGAGGCGGTGAGCGATCTCATCGAGAGCATGCTGGCCCTGGATCCCAAACGGCGCCCGATTGATACCGAGGCGTTGCGCCGCGAGCTGGCGGAACTCCGGGCCGACCCCAGCACTGAATACGACGTGCCGGGGCATCCGCCATCGGAACAGCGTCACGGAGGGTCGGCCCCCGCGGCACTGGCGTCGCCCGCTACCCCCCAGTCCCTCAAGAGACACGTCGCCCGAGTTGAGCGCCCGCGAGGCCGGGGCCGGTGGAGTGGGATCCTCGCCGGCATTGTCGCGCTTGTCGCTGTCGCGCTCCTTTGGCGTGCCTTGGCGGTCGTTTCCTGGGGCCCTGTCGAGCCGCGAGCCGTCACGGATGAGCGCTCTCCCGTCACCGCTCGTTCCGCACCGCCCAGGACAACCCCTCCTGCTATGTCCACACCCAGCCCCTCGCCCACGGCCCCGGGGCCCTCAACCGCCGCTGCTCCGAAGGAAGGTTCAACCGTGAAGACCCCGCCGACTGAAACGCCGCCCCCAGGCCGCACACCTCGCATGACGAAGAGGGCCGTTGCCGCCGTCGAGTGCGCGTCGCTGTCGCTCGCCGCCGCGCTGATGGCGGGTTGCCCCGGCGCTCAGATCCGGCCCGAGTCCTTCACCTGTCCGGCAAGTGCGAAAGAGGCCATGCGGGAGCAGCTCCACTGGAGTTACAGCGACATCTTCTCCATCCGATTCGACCACCGCCAACCGGAACAGGAAGAGGTGTGGTTCACCGCTGGCGCGGAGATCGTGGGGGTGGTCCCGAAAGGACCATTTGCCGACGATAGGCAAGGGGCGGTCGCCCCGACGGGGACGCGCTTCTACGGCAAGGCCTATTACCTCTCCGAAAAGATGGGGCGTGCGGATGGGCCCGCGCTCGTCGTCCGGTATGACCGCGTGAAGCTCCCGGGGCAGGACGAGTACCCCATTTGCGTCGTGGTGGAGGCGAAGGCCAAGGGGTTCAAGGACGGCAAGGTGAAGGCGTTCAACCGGGGTGGCGGTTATGTCGTGAACCGCTGGCCCTGACCGGATCCGGGGGACGTATTGGGTAGGTGTTCAATTGGGGGCCTCTTCTCCGCAAGCGCGACATGACCTTCCAGGGTCGTTCCGTTTCTTCCCATCCCATGGGTAACGTCACCTGTGACGCGTTGGCTTGACTGCCCGCGCGAGAGGAGGAAAGAGCATGTCGGAAAGTGAGTTCAGGCTTCCACGCGGGGCCATTCTCTTCACGAGGGACGGCTTCCAGTACGAGTTCCGCGAAGACCTGGGAGAGGTCCACCACGGGTTGAGCCTCCTGCTAGCCCGGCGCCGCACTTCCGAGGGCAGCATCCGAGGCAAGGTGCTGCTCAAGGCGGTTGGCGTTCCGAATCTGACGGAGCTGCCCCGCATCAAGCGTGCGCGAGCGAAGCTGGAAGAGCAGGTGCGCCTCGCGACGTATCTCGACCATCCGGCCATTCTTCGCGTCCACGGGCTGCACAGGGCGGAAGGGTGCTGGTACGTCATCACTGAACATCCGTCGGGGCACAGCATCAGCAACCTGCTGACGCTCGCCGGGGAGTGCGGTCGCCGGTTCTCGCCCCTCTTCACGCTCCATGTCGGGGCTCGCGTCGCGGAGGCACTGGAGCACGCCCATGAGGCGCAGGATGAGCAGGGGCGCCCCCTCCACATCGTCCACCGGGCGCTCGACGTGGAGAACCTCTTCGTCGACTGGAACGGCGACGTGCGGGTCTCCGACTTCGGGCTCGCCTTGTCGGACCTGCCCGGCCGTGTTTCGTCCACGGTGCGCCGGCCGCAGGGGGATGCCTTCTACTCCTCCCCGGAAATGCTCCTGACGGGCCGCGTGGATGCGCGTTCAGACCTCTTCGCCCTGGGCAATGTCCTGCTTGAACTCGCGACGGGAAAGAACATCCTCGATGCCCCGGATGCCTTGACCGAAGAGGTGAAGGCCGCGTTGTCGGTCCGGCAGCGCAGGCGCGTTCGGCATGCCATCAAGCGAGCCCAGCTCGCGGGCAGCCCGCCCATGGTGGCGGATGCCATCTGGCGCGCGGCGACCTACACGCAAGCAGAGCTGGAGGCGTTGACGGAGCCGCTTCCGCAGGGCCTGCGCGTGACGCTGCGCAAGCTCCTCCAGCCCCGGCCAGACGCCCGCTATCAGACTGCGCGCGAGCTGGCGGCGGACCTGCGCAGATGGCTTGGAGAGGGCGCCGCCTACGGCCGGAACGAAGTGGCCGCGGAGCTGCACGAGATGGCGAAGCGATCCCGCGAAGTGATGGTCGAACTTGGCATGCGGCGTCCCCGTGGCTTCCAGGCATCTCAGGACGAGCTCAGCACGAACTGATTCCCGCCTGGCCCTCGGGCACGAGAGCACCCCCAGGGAGCTCCGCGTCGATGGGAGAGCGTCAGCTGCCGGTGGCGCGGCGCGGCGATTCGGCGCGCCCGGCCGCTTCGCCCCGCACCTGCGAGTACGGATCCAACGGGTCCCCACCCAGCGCCTCCAGCTCCACCAGGGTGCCCAGGCCCATGCGCCGCGCGTGGTCCAACAGCAGGCGCGTCACCACGTGGTCCTCCAGCGCGTGGCCGGTGGAGTCGAACACCGTGTTGCGCTCGCGCCAGCCCTCGAACTCCTCCGGCTGCTGCACCACCGTGGCCAGGTCCGGGCCAATGTGGTCCGGGTGGAGCTGCTGACACTCGCCCTCCAGGCGCGCCTGCGCGGGAAAGTCCGGCACGACGAGGCTGCGCCGCAGGAGCGCCAGGGGCAGCTCCGCCTTGCCCGGCTGGTCCGAGCCCACCGCGTTGATGTGCGCATGCGGCTGGAGCGCGTGGCCGGAGATGACGGCCCCGGCGCCTGGGGCAACGGTGGTCGCGGTGCAGAGGATGTCCGAGCGCATCTCCAGGTCCGGCAGCAGCGTGGGCCGCACATCCAGTCCCAGGAACGCCACGCGCCGTACGAACGAGCGCGCCGCGTCCGGATCAATGTCGTGCACCAGCACCTGCTCCAACCGGAACACGCGGCTGAGCGCATGCAACTGGGACACGGCCTGCGCGCCGCAGCCCACCAGGCCCAGCACCCGGCTGTCCGGTGTCGCCAGGTAGCGGCTGGCCACCGCCGACGCCGCGCCCGTGCGCAGCGCCGTGGCGAACACGCCGTCCATCACCGCCACCAGGTGGCCCGTCTTCACGTCGTAGACGCTGTGGGACGCGACCAGCGTGGGCAGCCCCGAGTCCCCCCGGTTGCTGGGGAGGGAGGCGGACACCCTCACGGTCAGGCTGTCCCCGCGCCGCAGGGCGGGCATCCAGCCCATCGTCCCGGAGGGGCGCGGATCGCTCACCACCTGGAAGCCCTCCCGCTTGGGGACCTGTAGGACGGACTCGTCGAACTCCCTCAATGCCACGGTGAGTGCGTGGATGAGCTCGTCCATCAGGACGTCCAGCCCCACGCCTTCCACGAGCGCGCGCAAGTCAGTGGGACCGAGCAGAAGGGTGCGAGGAACCGGGAGCGTCATGTGTGCGCAGTCTACGCCCCTGACAGGAATTGCAACGGGTCAGTTTTGATTTCGAATTCCTGTCTTGCTGTGTCTTTTGAATGCAGGTGCAGGGAACAAGGCGGCGAGGCGACCGTGTTGGATGCGGGCGCTCGACATCCGGCGGACCCACGTGGCCCTGGCTTCGTGCCCGCCCGCTCCAGCCGCTCCACCCCCAACGCCCGAGTGAACGCCTCCTTGAAGCCCTCCGTTCCCAGGACGCCCGTACTCACCGCCGTCTCCGACCTGTCCCCCCGCCGCATCCCTGAAGCGCCCGATGCGCCCCGCGCGCGCGTCCTCCTGGTGGACGACACGCCGTCGAACCTGCTCGCCCTGGAGGCCATCCTGGAGCCGCTCGGCCAGCAGGTGGTGTCGGTGCGCTCCGGCGACGAGGCGCTGAAGGCGCTGCTGTTGGACGAGTACGCGTGCGTGTTGATGGACGTGCAGATGCCGGGGCTGGATGGCCTGGAGACGGCGCGCCTGGTGCGCACCCGCGAGCGCACGAAGCACCTGCCCATCCTCTTCATCACCGCGCTCAGCCGCGAGGCGGCCTACGTCACCCGGGGCTACGAATACGGCGCGGTGGACTACCTGCTCAAGCCCGTGGACCCGGACATCCTGCGCGCCAAGGTGTCCGTGTTCGTGGAGCTGTACCTGCGCGGCGAGAAGCTGCGGCAGCAGGCGCTGGAGCTGGCGGAGCGCCGCCGCGTGGAGGAGGAGCTGCAGCGCGCGACGGAGCTCGAGCAGCAGCTGGTGGGAATCGTCGGGCACGACATCCGCACGCCGCTCGCGGCCATCCTCACCACGGCCAACGCCCAGCTGTCGCGCGAGCTGCTGCCGGACGCCCAGCGCAAGGCCTTCGAGCGCGTGGCCCGGGGCGGTGAGCGCATCCAGCGCATCGTGGATCAGCTCCTGGACTTCACCCGCGCGCGCGTGGGCGGCGGCATCCCGGTGGTGCCGGGCGCGGGCGACCTCAACGAGCTGTGCCGCAAGCTGGTGGACGAGCTGCGCGCGGCGAAGCCGGAGCGCTCCATCCTCTGCGACTTCGCCCGCGACAGCCTCCCGGGCGTGTGGGACCTGGACCGGCTGGCGCAGGTGGTGGCCAACCTGCTGGACAACGCGCTCAAGTACAGCCCGCGAGACACCCCCGTGCGCCTGCGCACCTATGAGCAGGGCGCGGACACCGTCTATCTGGAGGTCCAGAACGCCGGGGCCCCCATCCCCGCGCACCTGTTGCCCACGCTCTTCCAGCCCTTCCGCCGCGGCGACGGCGCGGGCCAGCGCGAGAGCCTGGGCCTGGGGCTCTACATCGCGCGCAGCATCGTGGAGACGCACGGCGGAACCCTCCGGGTAGAATCCACCCCGGACGTCGGGACGATCTTCTCTCTCTGTCTTCCGCGTCAGGCTTTGGTTGAGACGCGCGCGCACTCCGCGTGCGCGGGCGTCTCCGAGCCGATGACGGCTTGAAACACAAGGCCGTTCGCGTCACGGACAGTGCATTGCAGTGGTGGCTGATTACTCCACGTAAAAGCCATACAACAATCCATCCACATCAAAACCTCTCATAAGTTGAGGCAAGCATGTGGAGGGTTTGCTACAATGCCAGACGTCCGGGAGGCAGTCCGTCCGGGCGCGAATAGTGTCCGCTTTGGGGAGGGTGCGCGACAAATGAACGACAACTCGACGTGGATTCCCGTGGATGGAAGCGACCCGGTGCGTGCGTGGGTGCGACGCCCCGCCTCTGGAACGGGTCCGGCCCTGCTGCTGCTGATGGTGGAGGCGTTCGAGGGAAACGCCCACCTGAAGCTGATGGCCGAGCGCTTCAGTGAAGAGGGCTACGTGGTGGTGGTGCCCGACCTCGCCTCGCGAGGGGAACCGGAAGAGGTGGACCTGAAGCCCGTGGTGGCCTGGGCGCGCTCACTGCCGGAGGTGGTGGGGCTCCGGGGCAAGAAGCAGGTCGGCGCGCTGGGCTACGGGCTGGGCGGGACGCTGGCCGCGCAGCTGGCGGCGCACGCACACGTGGACTGCGCGGTGGCCTACTGCGCGCCCGGCATGGAGGACGTGCTCGCGCAGGCGGGTGAGAGCGCGGCCCCCATGGTGCTCCACTACGCGGAGTGGGACGGCTTCGTGCCTCCGGCCGCGGTGGCTCGGGTGAAGCAGCACGTGAGCGTGGACGTGGAGCTGTACGTGTACCAGGGCGTGCGCCACGGGTTCTTCCGCGAGGGGTCGCCGGCCTGGCACCGGCCCTCGATGATGACGGCGCACACGCGCACCCTCGCGCTGCTCAAGCGCGTGATGGGGCCGCGCTACGACCTGGCCGCGCTGTGGGACAAGCACACGGAGCTGGAGTTCGCCGCCCGCGACGCGGACGCGACCATGAAGACCATGGTGTCGCACCCGTACGTCAACAGCGTGCCGGTGATGACGGGGGGCGTGGGCGCGGAGTACCTGCACCGCTTCTACGCGAACCACTTCGTCCACGCGAACCCCAAGGACACGAAGATGACCCTGCTGTCGCGCACCGTGGGTGCGGATCGCGTGGTGGACGAGTTCATCTTCAGCTTCACCCACGACATCGAGATGGACTGGATGCTCCCGGGCATCCCGCCCACCGGGAAGTACGTGGAGGCGGCCTTCGTGGCGGTGGTGAACTTCCGCGGCGACAAGCTCTACCATGAGCACATCTACTGGGATCAGGCCGCCGTCCTGGTGCAGCTGGGCCTGATTGACAGGAAGGGCCTGCCCGTCACCGGCGGCGAGGCCGCGCGCAAGCTGCTGGATGAGACCCTCCCGTCCAACACCCTGATGGAGAAGTGGGACGAGAGCGCGCCTTCCAACAACCGCAAGGCCGGCTGACGCTGCCGGGATGACCCCCGCGCCCCGGGTTCGCCACTACCCAGGGCGCGGTGTCTGATTTTCACGGGCTTTCGATGCGCGGAGCCATTGCGCCGGCTCCTCTGGAATGTCCACAATGAGCCACCTCGCTGGATGGTCCAGGGGGGCTTCGTTTCCCAGACTTCCTCTGGATTTGGCGCCGCTCCCGGATGCGACTCTCCCTCTCCCAGAAACTCACGCTGGCGCCGCTGTTGGTGGCGCTGTTCTTCACGGTCCTCTTCTTCGGCTACCTCATCCCGCGCGTCAGCTCCGCCTTCGAGGCGCAGGGCCGGGACGTGGGAGGCGCGCTGCCCGCGGCGCTGGCGGCCACGCTGCCCGCGGCGATGCCCGGGGGCCAGACGGAGGCGCTCCAGTCGGTGCTGGAGCAGGCGGTGCGCCACCACCAGGTGGCCTACATCGCCGTCTTCGACGGGACCGGTCAGCTGCGCGCGGTGGCGGGCGAGTACGCCACGGCGATGCGGGAGCTGCGCGACCGGCTGGGCCGCGCGCAGGGTGAAGCGACGTTCTACGTGCGGGACTCGGAGCTGCTGGACGTGAGCTCGCGCTTCGCCAACGGGGCGGGCACCGTGCACGTGGGCTTCAACCGCACGGCGGCGCGCGCGCAGGTGCGGGCCATCACCACCGGGGTGAGCGTGGTGATGGTGCTGGCGCTCGCGCTCTTCGTCGTCGTGGGCATCGTGCTGGCGCGCCGGGTGGCGGCGCCGCTGGTGCAGCTGACGGAGGTCGCGCAGCGCATCGCGGAGCACGGCGACCTGCGCGAGACGGTGCGCGTGGAGGGCTCGGACGAGGTGGCCCAGCTGTCGAAGGCCTTCTCCCTGATGGTGTCCAAGGTGAAGGACCTCTTGCAGCAGCTGCAGGGCTCTTCGGACCTGCTGCGCGGGTCGGTGGACCACCTGAACGACTCCGCGGGCCGGCAGAACGAGATGGTGTCCCGCCACGCCGCCGCGCTGCAGGAGACGCAGGTGACGGCGCAGGAGATCCGCCAGACGTCCGTGGTGGCGTCGCGCGCGGCGGAGACGGTCATCGACGTGGCGGAGCGCGCGGAGGTGCTGGGCAAGACGGGCGAGATCGCCATCACCGAGAGCATCGAGGGCATGGTGGCCCTGCGTGCGCAGGTGGAGCAGATCGCCGAGCGCATCATGGCCCTGGGCGAGCGCACCGAGCAGATCTCCGGCATCACGGAGACGGTGAAGGACCTGGCGGACCAGTCCCACCTGCTCGCGGTGAACGCGGCCATCGAGGCGGCGCGCTCCGGGGAGCACGGCAAGGGCTTCGCGGTGGTGGCGCGGGAGATCCGCGGCCTGGCGGACCAGTCCATCCGTGCGACGAACCAGGTGCGCGGCATCCTGGCGGACATCAGCACCGCCATCTTCGCCACGGTGGAGATCACGGCCGCGGGCACGCAGCGCATGGAGGCGGGCCTGGCCCAGGTGCGCACGTCCGGGGACACGCTGCGCCAGCTGTCCTCCATCGTGCGGGACAGCGTGGTGTCCGCCCGTCAGATTTCGCAGACGGTGAACCAGCAGGCCACCGGCATCGAGCAGATCTTCACCGCCGTGAACGAGCTCAACACGGTGATGGGCGACACGGTGAAGCGCATCGCCACCACCAGCGAGTCCGCCGTGTCGCTCAAGCTCCTGTCGGAGCGCGTGGCGGCGATGGTGCGCGACTACCGGCTGTAGCCGGGCGGAGGCGGGGGAGGAAGCGCTCCACCACCTGGGCCACGGTGCGCGTGGTGGCGGCGCCGGGTTCGTTCACCCGGGCCGCGAGGAAGGCGGCCCCCAGCCGGGCCACCGACGACACGACGAAGAGCACGTGCAGGTTCACCCAGAGGTGGCCGCCCAGCATGAATTGCTGGGGCACGCGCGCCGCCAGCGCCCCACCCAGGGCCGCCGCCGCCGCGTAGGCCAGCCCGCCCGCGGTGGCGAACGCCGCCAGGTAGAAGGGCCGGCCGTGGCGCGGCGCCACCGTGAGGGGCAGCGCGAAGATGGCCAGGCCGTGGCCGCTCCACAGCGCGCCCGCCAGGAGCACGTCGAACAAGAGCGGCCAGAGCGTCCCCGCGGAGGGCAGGAGCCACAGCATGGGGATGGCGCTGATGCCCAGCGAGCAGAGCATCAGCACCGGCTGCGCGCCCAGCCTGTCGATGGCGCGGCCCCACAGGGGCGCCGTCAGCACGCGCACGCCCGCCACCGCCGCCGCGTGCAGGGCCATGATGACGAAGGTCATCTTGAGGTTCTGCAGGCTGTGCAGCGCGAAGAAGGGCGCGGACACACCCACCGCCGCGTTCCACGCCACCTGGTACAGGAGCACCCGCCGGGCGCCGTCGTCCTTCCAGGGCAGCAGCGCCGCCTTGAGCTCCAGCTTCGGAGAGGTGCCCGGGGGCGCGGGGTCATGCTGCGCGGCCATCATCAGCGTGGTGACCACGCCCATGACGCACGCGGCGAGCGCCAGCAGGGGCAGGGCCATGCCCACCCCGTCCAGCCCCTTCAGCCGGTCCATCAGCAGGCCCGCGGTGAGCGACGCGCCGGTGCCCATCAGCGTGGTGAGCGCGGTGCGCTTGCCGAAGAAGCGGCCTCGCACGGCGCCCGGGACGAGCTCCCCCATCCACGCCACCCACGCGTTGTTGCCCACCACCGCCAGCACCGCGGATGCCCCGGCCACGGCGAGCAGCAGGTGCTGCTGCCCCTCCAGGGACAGGCCCAGCCACGGCATCAGCGCCAGGGGCAAGAGGGCCAGGCGCGACAGGCACACCGCCGTCAGCGCCACCCGCCGGTGACCGAAGCAGAGGGTGAGCCACGCGGCGGGGAACTGCACGAACTGCGCGAAGAACGGCAGCGCCGTCATCACGCCCACCAGGAAGGGCCCCAGCTTCAGCGCGATGGCCCACGCGGTGAGCACGGTGGGACCCGCGCACGCGGTGAACACCTCCGCGAACATCCCCTCCACGGTGGACACCTTCAGCGACGCCCTCAGGCGCCGGTGCAGGGGCGGGCCCCGGTGGCCGTCCGGGGGCGGAGGGGCTCCCAGG
>NZ_RAVY01000170.1:0-20984 GCF_003611625.1 Corallococcus sp. CA054B | reverse complement strand
GTACACGCCGCGCGCCGCCGCGTCAAGGCTCCCCGTCCTCCGCCTCCACCCCAGGCCCCCAACCGCTACGGGCTCTACGGCGGCCGGTCACTGGGCTCCGGACATGCGGGCGTGGGCATGGAGCTGGGCTTCCCCTTCGTGTCCGCGCGCGGCGTGTACGGCGTGCTGGAGCACCTGGACCTGGGGCTGGGCGTGGACACCGTCTACGGCCTGATGACCGAGCTGCGCGCCAGCGCCCGCCTCACCGTCCTGGACAGCGACAACGTCAGCCTCGCCTTCGTGGTGGACGGCGGCCGCGCGTTCTTCCTGCGTCCCCCGGACACGGAGGACAAGGGCGCGCGCTACCTGAGCGGCCGGCGCGACTGGAACGTGGCCCCGGGGCTGGTGACGTCCTTCCAGGGCGACAGCCCGCGCGCGTGGCGGCCGTACCTGGGCGTCCGCGTCCTGATGGCCTTCGACCTGGACCCCATCCAGGAGGATCCGCTGTCCGGCATGCCGCCCGCGTGGAAGCTGGATGCCTCCGTCCTCGTGCGGCTGGGCGCGGAGTTTCCCGTCGGAGAGAAGACGTCCTACGCTGTCTCGTTCGGTGGCGACTTCCGCAGCCGCTCCTCGGACGCGGAGTTCATGCCCACGCTGTCCGTGGGCGTGGTGTCCACGCTGTTCTGAAATCCCCCTCCCACCTCTCGACCCGAGGTCATCTCATGCGCGGCAGTGTCATCGGTGCAGGTTCGTTCGGAACGGCGCTCGCCAACGTGCTCGCGGTGAATTGCGACGAAGTCCGCCTGTGGGGCCGCGAGCCCTCCGCCGTGGAGGCCATCAACACCCGCCACGAGAACGCCACCTACTTGAAGGGCATCCCCCTCTCCGAGCGCGTGCGCGCGACCACGGACCTGGAGGAGGCGCTGTCCGGCTCGGAGATGGTGGTGCTCGCCACGCCCAGCCACGCCACGCGGGAGGTGCTCGCGCGCGCCAAGGCCTTCCTGCCCAGGAGCGTGCCGCTCGTCACGGTGTCCAAGGGCATCGAGAACGGCACGCTGCTCACCATGACGGAGCTCCTGGAGGACTGTCTGCCGGAGGAGTTCCACCCGTACGTCGCGGTGCTCTCCGGCCCCAGCTTCGCCAAGGAGCTGGCCCGTCGCATGCCCACGGTGGTGACCATCGCGTCGCACTGGGACAAGGTGGCCCAGCGCTGCCAGAAGGCGCTCCAGACGGACACCTTCCGCTCGTACACGTCCACGGACGTGGTGGGCGTGCAGTACGGCGGCGCGCTGAAGAACGTCATCGCCATCGCCGCGGGCATGGCGGACGGCCTGGGCATGGGCCACAACGCGCGGGCCGCCATCATCACGCGCGGCCTGGCGGAGATTACGCGGCTCGCGGTGAGGAAGGGCGCCAACCCGCTGACGCTCTCCGGCCTGTCCGGCATGGGCGACCTGGTGCTCACCTGCACGGGCGAGCTCAGCCGCAACCGCCACGTGGGCATGGAGCTGGGCAAGGGCCGCAAGCTGCCGGACATCCTCGCGGAGATGAAGGAGGTCGCCGAGGGCGTCAAGACGGCCAAGAGCGCGCGCGACCTGTCCCTCAAGACGGGCGTGGAGCTGCCCATCTGCGAGCAGGTCTACCTCATCGCCTACGAGGGCAAGAACGCCAAGATGGCGGTGGTGGACCTGATGACGCGCCAGCCGAAGTCGGAGCTGTCCGGCGTCTGAGGACGCCGCAGGACGTCAGGGGCCGCGCTAGTAGCGGCGCGGCTTCGCTTCCGGGCTCGCGCCGCGCACGCGCCACACGGTGAGCCGCTCGGAGTTGGTGTGGCTCAGGACGAGCCCTTCCGACTGCATCTCCTCCAGCAGGCGGTTCGTCTTGAGCCGGTCCAGCCCGATGGTGCGGCCCAGCAGGTCGCCGGGCATGCCGCTCAGGTTGGAGCGCAGCTCGTTGATGATGGCGCGCTTGAACTCGTTCTTCTGCAGGCCGTCCAGGTCCTGCGACCGCCACGAGGACAGGATGCCCCAGCCGATGAGCAGCAGCGTCACCACGGCGAGCACCGGGTAGACGATGTGGCTGTTCTTCTCCAGCAGCTCGATGTAGCCGGTGGAGATGGACGAGACGGGCCGGTCGTAGTCCGGCCCGGAGTCCTGTCCGGGCAGGCCTTCGATTTGGGCCGTCAACAACGGGATGAGCAGTTTCAGCGCGGGAGCCAAGGCCCCCCGACTCTACGGGGAGGGCCCCCGCGCCGACAACCCGCCCACCGTTACACGACGCCGATGGACTCGGACGCACCCTCGGCGAACAGGGTGGTGTCCGCCTTGGCCAGGAGCGTCGCCAGGCCTTCGCGCTTCACCGCGCTGATGGCCACGCCGCCCCGCGAGCGCAGCAGCGACTCCACCTCGTCCGCGGACAGCTGGTCCGCCTTGTTCCACACCATCAGGCGCGGCTTCTCCATCAGGCCCAGCGAGGCGAGGATCTTCTCCACCGCCTCCACCTGGTCGTCGCGCGCCGGGTCGCTCGCGTCCACCACGTGCAAGAGGAGGCTTGCGTCGTACAGCTCCTCCAGCGTGGCGCGGAAGGCCGCCACCAGGTCCTTGGGCAGGTCCCGGATGAAGCCCACCGTGTCGGTGATGATGACCTCGCGCTCCTGCGGGAAGCGCAGGCGCCGGCTCGTGGGGTCCAGCGTGGCGAACAGCTTGTCCTCCGCCAGCACCTCCGCGTTGGTGATGGCGTTGAGCAGCGTGGACTTGCCCGCGTTGGTGTAGCCCACGATGGAGATGACCGGCACCTCGCGCCGGTTGCGCTGCGCCCGGCGGACGCTGCGCTCGCGGCTGATGACGTCGATGCGGCGCTCCAGGTTGGTGATGCGCTCGCGCACGCGGCGGCGGTCGATTTCGAGCTTCGTCTCACCCGGACCGCGACCGCCCACGCCACCGCCCATGAGGCGGCTGAGCGAGTCATCCCCCTGCACCAGCCGGGGCAGCCGGTACTTCAGCTGCGCCAGCTCCACCTGCAGCTTGCCCTCGGCCGTCTGCGCGCGCTGCGCGAAGATGTCCAGGATGAGCTGCGTGCGGTCCAGGATCTTCAGGCTCGTCGCATCGCCGATGTGGCGGCCCTGAGACGGGGTGAGGTCCTTGTCGAAGATGAGCAGGTCCACCATGGACTGCATGGAGCGCAGGTTCAGGTCCTCCAGCTTGCCCCGGCCGATGAGGTAGCGCGGATCCGCCTCACGCTTCATCTGGAGCACGCTGTCCACCACCTCCACGCCCGCGGTGCGCGCCAGCTCCTTCAGCTCCGCCAGGCTGGACTCCGCCCGGGCGCGGTTGCCGTCCAGGCATACCGCCACCAGGATGGCGCGCTCCTTCCCGGACACGGTGCGCGCGGCCGCGTTGCGGTTGAACTCCTCCTCCAGCGCGTCCAGCGTGGCCAAGAGGTCCGGCTGTTCACCGTGCACGGAGGGCAGGGTGGACACGTGCCAGAAATCGCCCGAGCCGTTCTCCGGCACCAGGTAGGCCCAGTGCAGGATGCCGGGCAGGCCTTCGTTGCCCACGCCCACGGCCGCCACGCAGTCCAGGCGCAGCAGCGCCAGGTCCGTGAGGTCGTCCTTCGTCAGGGGTTCGCTCTTCAGGTGCGTGTGCGCCAGCCGCAGGCCACGCAGACGAATCTGACCGGCGCGCGCACGGCCGATGTCCGGCAGCTCCAGCTTGTGCGCGTTGCCCACCACGACGTGCTCGATGTCGCCCTTGCGGTTGATGAGGACGCCCACCTGGCGGTTGAGCTCGTGCGACAGCTCGGTGAGGTGGCGGGCAAGCTCCGCGGACACGATTTCGCGCGGATCCACGCGGCGGCGGAACGTGTTGCGCAGCCGCTGCTGCTCGCTCGTCTTCAGGCCCAGGGTGTTGCCGTAGATTTCCTTCAAACCGTTTCTCCTGGCGCGGACATCGAATGACCCGCGCCGCATTCAAGGCATTGGATGGACTGGGGCCACCCGCGTTTCATGACAAAGCCCTTCAGCCGGCGTGCCGCGCAGCCTGGTGAACAACCGGCCACGCGCGTCCTTTCCCGTTCCAGCCTACGCTGCCTTCCGTGACTGATTCCGCACGCAACGCCTTGCGCGGGGCCCGCCGCGTGGTGGTGAAGATTGGGACCAACGCGCTGACGAGCGCCACGGGCCGCTTCAACCGTGCCCACTTCGACGCGCTGGGGCAGGACCTGCTGTGGGCCGCCGGGGGCCGGGAACTGGTGGTGGTGTCCAGCGGCGCCATCGCGCTGGGCATGGAGCGGCTGGGGCTGCCTGCTCGCCCCCGGGACATTCCAGGCAAGCAGGCGTGCGCGGCGGTGGGGCAGAGCCGCCTGATGCAGGCCTATGAGGAGGCCTTCGGCCACGCGGCCCGAACGGTGGCCCAGGTGCTGCTCACCCACGAGGACGTGCAGGAGCGCCGCCGCTACCTCAACGTGAAGCACACGCTGGAGCGCCTGCTGGCCTCGGGCGTGGTGCCGGTCATCAACGAGAACGACACCGTGTCCGTGGACGAGCTGAAGTTCGGCGACAACGACACGCTGGCGAGCCTGGTGGCCGGCGTGGTGGAGGCGGACGCGCTGGTCCTCCTGTCGGACGTGGAGGGGCTCTACACCGCCGACCCGCGCAGGGACGCCGAAGCCCGCCTGATGCCCGCCGTGCCGCGCGTCACCGCGGACGTGCTGGCCCTGGCCGGCGACGCCACCAGCGCGGTGGGCACGGGCGGCATGGCGTCCAAGGTGCGCGCCGCCGCCCGCGCCGCGGAGCTGGGCATTCCCTGCGTCATCACCTCCGGCGCGGTGCCCGGCCGCCTGCGCGGCGTGCTTGAAGGGGAAGCCGTGGGCACGCTCTTCGAGCCCGCTGGACGCCGCAGCGCGCGCACCGCGTGGATCGCCCATGCCCTGAGGCCCCGGGGCCGGCTGGCGGTGGATGCGGGCGCGAAGGAGGCCATCGTCACCGGCAAGCGCAGCCTGCTGCCCAGCGGCGTGACGGGCGTGGAGGGGGACTTCGGCCGGGGAGACCCGGTGGACCTGACGGACGCGGCCGGGACGGTGTTCGCCCGGGGCCTGTCCACCTACGACGCCAACGAGCTCCGGCGCATCGCCGGGCGGCGCAGCGCGGACATCGAGGCGGTGCTGGGCTACCGCTACCTGGATGAGGCCGTGCACCGCGACGACCTGGCGGTGCTGTAGCCGCGGTCCGCGCAACGTGCGCCTAGATGGAGCTGGAGACGGACTTCACGGTGCCGGTCGCCGGCTCCGTCAGCCGCATCAGCGCGCGGAACTCCGGGGAGTCCACCTTCATCAGGAGCAGCGACACCTCCAGCTCGCCCGGCACCCGGCCCAGCTGGAGCTTGCGCTCCTGGCCGTGCAGCAGGGCGAGCTGCGAGTGGCCTTCCCCTTCCGGCAGGGACAGGTCCACCTGGAGCTGGAACGAGTCGCCCTCGCCCTTGGGCGTGAGCACCAGCCGGTAGTCCGGCACGGTCGCGCCCGGACGGCGGCGCTCGGCGCGAAGGGTGCGGCCCGCTTCACCCAGCAGCTTGGGCTGGGCGATCAGCCGGCCGTCGCGCCGGACCTCCAGCGCGAAGTAGAGCGGTTCGTTGCGGGCGTGCGCCGGGGTGGAGGCGAAGGCCAGCAGCACCAGCGCCAGCCCGGGAAGCCACTTCTTCAGCAGGGAGGTGCGGTCCATGGTCGAGCCCTCGTCAAGCTTCAGTCCGCCGCGTCGGCCCCACGGCAGCCAGCAAAGCCTCCAGGAGGCCCGCTGTCGCTTCTCACCCAAATCGACAATGTCCAAGGAATAACCCAGACGCGCCCCGAGTGCGAGCCCCACGCCCGGGGTTGTCTGCTGGCTTGCGGACGAAACGAGGGGTACATGGCTGTACCTGCTTGCCTGTTCAGGTTGGGGCGGCTATCCCCCTTGGACGGAGCTGGCCCCCTTCGCTGTTCCCTTTGTGTTCGTTTCCATCCCTGCCCCCTTCTCCCACCCCGGAAGTCCCCGGTCTCTTGATCTCCCGGGTCCTGTCCGCCATGGTCACCGATCACCTGAATGGACCGCACGGAACGCATCCTTGATCTCGTGGCACTGCTGCTCGACGCGCGGGAACCCATCTCGTGGGCCGAGCTGCGTGAACACTTCCCCGCGGACTACGGCGGCTCGGATGACGCCGCGGAGCGCAAATTCGAGCGCGACAAGGCGGAGCTCGTCGAGCTGGGCTTCCCGCTGAGCTACGTGCAGGGCGACGACGAGCGGCGCGACGGCTACATCGTCGACCGCAACGTCTACTACCTGCCGGAGGCGGACCTCACGAAGGAGGAGCTGGCCGTGCTCTACGCCGCCGGGTCCGCCGCGCTGGCGTCCGGCGCGTTCCCCGGCCGCGACGACCTGGCGCACGCGCTGCGCAAGATCGGCTTCTTCGCCGGCGAATCCCTGCCCACCCCGCGCGTGCGCATGGAGCTGGGCACCGGCCAGGAGGGCCAGGAGAAGGAGGTCTCCGCCCGCCTGGAGCAGCTCTGGGATGCGTGCTCCGCCCACAAGTGGGTGCAGCTGACCTACGGCAGCCCCCGCAAGGACGGCGTCACGGAGCGGCGCGTGGACCCGTACGGCCTGGCGCTCCGGCGCGGCGTGTGGACGCTGGTGGGCTACTGCCACCTGCGCCAGGGCCTGCGCACCTTCCACGTCCACCGCATCCGCGAGCTGAAGGTGAACACCGCCCGGCCGCGCACGCCGGACTTCGAGGTGCCAGCGGACTTCTCGCTGGACGCCCACGTGGCCTACTTCCCCTGGCAGTACCGCTTCCACGAGCCGCTGGAGGTGACGCTGCAGCTCACCGGGCCGCAGGCCTCGCGCGCGGGCTCGCTGTTCCCGGGCGCGGCGCTGGAGCCGGTGTCGGAGGGCGTGGTGCGGGCCCGCTTCCCGGTGACGTTCCTGGACGGGCTGACGCGCTTCGTCCTGTCGCTGGGGCAGGACTGCCGTGTGGAAGGGCCTCCGGAGGCGCGCGAGCGCCTGGAGCGGATGGCCGCGAACATCCTGGCGAAGCACACGCCGGTGGAAGGTCAGCGGGTGAGCGCATGAGCAACGTCCACGAGCGGCTGCGCCGCCTGCTGTTCCTCGTCCCCTACGTCTCCAAGCACCCCGGCGTCACCGTGGAGGCCCTGGCCAAGGCCCTCAACATCAGCCGCGAGGACCTGCTGGAGGAGCTGGACCTGCTCACCTGCGTGGGCCGGCCGCCCTTCAACCCGGACGACTACATCGACATCTACGTGGACAACGACCGCGTCTACGTGGACCTGGATCAGCGCCTGTTCGCGCCGCCCCGGCTGACCGCCGGCGAGGCCGCGGCCCTGGCCGCCGCGGCGGAGCTGTTGCGCCCGGCCACCGGCGACGCGCTCCAGAGCGCCCTCACCAAGCTGGAGGGCATCATCCCGCCCGCCGCCCGCGAGCGCTTCCGGGACATGTACCGGAAGATCGACGCCTCCGCGGACGCGCCCCCGGCGCTGGGGCCCATCACCCGGGCCATCCTGGAGCGGCTGGAGGTGACGTTCGGCTACGCCAGCCCCGGCCGCCCGCCGGAGCCGCGCCGGGTGCGCCCCTACGAGCTGCTCAGCCACCGTGGCCAGTGGTACCTCCAGGGCTTCTGCCACACCCGCCAGGACGCGCGCCTGTTCCGGTTGGATCGCATGGAGGACCTGGCCGTCACCACCACCTCCTTCCAGCCCCCGCCGGACGCCCGCGCGGACGTGCCCAACCCGGCCCGGAGCGCCAGCGAGGCCTCCGTCCGGGTGCGCTTCACCCCCACGGCGGCACCCTACGTGAAGGAGCGCTTCGGTCAGGACGCCCGCCCGCTCGCCGACGGAGGGGTGGAGGTGCGGGTGGCCGGAGACAGTGAGCGCTGGCTCACGCAGTGGGTGCTATCCTTCGGCGGAGAGGCGGAAGTGCTGGAGCCGGCGAGCGCGCGCGCCGCCGTTGCCCGAGCCGTACATGCCTCGATAGGCTCCTAGGACGACATGGCCTTCCAACTGACGATCTCCGAGGGAAAAGACGCAGGCAAGGAGTTCGTCTTCGACCAGGACTCCGTGCTCATCGGGCGCACCTCCGAGTGCGACGTGGTGCTGTACGACCCCGGTATCTCCCGCCGTCACTGCCGCATCTTCAAGGACGGTGACGGCTACGCCGTCGAGGACCAGAAGAGCGCCAACGGCACGGTCGTCAACGGCGCCGCCGTGCAGAAGCAGACGCTGGCGGACGGCGACACGCTCACGCTGGGCCCGGTGACGTTCCTCTTCGCGCTCGCCGCGGAGGACGCGCCCACCGGCGAGGACGAGAAGCCCGCGGAGGACGGCGCCAACAGCACGCGCATCGTCTCCATCGACTCCGTGCGCAAGTCGCGTAACAAGAAGGGCGCGGCGCTCGTGCCGGAAGGCGCGGACGAGGAGGACCTGCAGGGCATCCGGGCGGAGTCCACGCGCATGAACATGCGCGCCATCCGCCGGCCCACGTCCAACGCCCAGCGCGCCATCCCGCAGGAGCCGCCCCCGGAAGAGGACGCTCCGGCGGCCATCGAAAAGCCCGCTCCCGCGCCTCCGCCCGCGCGCCGCACCGGCTCCCAGTCCTCCCGCGCCGTGGCCCGCACGCCCCGCGCCGGTGGCGCCAGCAGCAGTGGCGGCGGCCTGTCCGCAGCCGAGCGCGCCCGCATCCGCCGTGAGACGCCGGGCCTGATGGCCAACCTGCGCCTGTTCTGGGCGGAGGCGAACTCCAAGGTCCGCGCGGGCGTGATGGCCGGCGGCGGCGTGGTGGTGCTGGGCCTCTTCGCCCTCATGTACTGGCTGGTGCTGGGCGGCGAGGACACGGTGCAGAAGGGCGAGGAGCCCGTGCGCCTGTCCAACCAGCCCATCACGGACTCGTTCGGCCTGGGTGACGGCGTCACCTGGAACCGGCCGGACATGAAGGTCTTCGAGTGGGAGTTCGTCGCCGCGACGCGCGCGGTGGTCATCCTCCACTACCAGGCCCAGGGCATCTCCAAGGACGAGGTGGTGGTGAGCGTCAACGGCGTGGACGTGGGCAAGGTGCCCCCGGACACGCTGGCCAGCCAGGAGCGCTCGCTGGAGCTGATGATCCCGCCCCAGCAGCTGCGCAAGGGCGAGCCCAACCGCATCATCTTCGACAACACCCGCAACCCGCCGGGCGAGGACACCTGGCGCGTGTGGAACGTCTGGGTGGAGCGCGCGCTGCTCCCCGAGGACCTCTCCACGCAGCAGCTCGTCTCGAACGCGAACGATCTCTTCAAGAAGGGCCGCAAGAACTTCGACACGCCGGACATCGGCGCGCGCAACCGCTACGAAGCGTGGAAGGCCTTCCGCGAGGCGTGGCTGATGCTGGAGGCCCACCCGGACCCGAAGCCGGACCTGTACTTCGAGGCCCAGGAGGCCATGAAGCGCGCCCAGCAGGAGCTGGACCGCACCTGCTCCAAGCTGCTGCTGGAGGTGGAGGGCTACTACAACCAGGGCCACTACAAGCAGGCCGCCTCCACGCTGGACCACATGCGCGAGTACTTCCCCGAGTACGACCAGCCGTGCGCCACGCGCGCGGAGAACAAGCGCGTCGAGTTCGGCCTGTAGCCAGCAGTCGTCGGCTAGCGGACGGTGCAACCCCGCCGAGGAGGCGGGCAGGGCCCGTCCGGGTTGCCGGTCCCTCCCTCCGTTCCCACCCTGAATGGGGTGATGCGTGAGCTGGCGGGGGAGGACGGGCGGACGGAAGGGTTGGTTCCAGCGGCGCGCTCGCCGGGACCGGTGCCCGAGCACGGTCCGGTGTGGAGCGCCGGGGTGTCCCGGCGCCTGCTCGCCCGGTACTACCTGCCGCAGCACCACACCACCCTCCAGGGCAATGCGTGCCGGCTCCTGCGTGACGGCGTGGAGGCCTACCCGGAGATGCTGGAGGCCATCCGCCGGGCGCGCCGCTCCATCCGCCTGGAGACGTACATGTTCGTCACCGACGCGGTGGGCGAGCTCTTCGGCCAGGCGCTGGCGGAGGCCGCCGAGCGCGGCGTGCACGTGAAGGTCCTCTACGACGCGGTGGGGTCCTGGACCAGCCGCAGGAGCTTCTTCGAAGGCCTGCGCGCGCGGGGCGTGGACGTGCGGGCCTTCAAGCCCTTCAGCCTCCAGCGCGGGCTGCGCCACCTGCTGCGCCGGGACCACCGCAAGATCCTGGTGGTGGACGGTACGGTGGCCTTCACGGGAGGTGTGAACATCGCGGCGCACTGGGCCCCGGAGGGGCAGGGCGTGGCGTGGCGCGACGACGTGCTGCGGATTGAAGGCCCCGCGGTGCATGAGCTGGAGCGGCGCTTCCTGGCCACGTGGCGGATGATGTTCCGCGACCGCCTGAGCCGGCTGCGCCGGCGGATCCGCGGCGGGGCCCAGGCGCTGGAGGCCCGGCCCCGGAAGGGCGACGTGGGACTGGCGGTGCTGTCCAGCCGCCGCAGCATCCATCGCGCGTACCTGCACGCCATCCAGCGCGCGCGGGCCAGCGTGCTCATCGCCGCGGGCTACTTCGTGCCGGACCGGCGCATGGTGGCCGCGCTCAAGGACGCGGCGAAGCGGGGCGTGGAGGTCAGCCTGCTGCTCAACGGGGGCAAGAGCGACCACCCGTTCCTAGAGCATGCGACGCGCGCCTTCTACGAGCCGCTGATGGACGCCGGCATCCGCATCTTCGAGTGGCGCCGGGGCGTGCTGCACGCCAAGACGGCCGTGGTGGACGGGGTGTGGGGCACCATCGGGTCGTTCAACCTGGAGCGGCTGTCCCTGGCCTTCAATCACGAAGTGAACGCCGTCTTCGCGGACCCCCGGCTGGGGCGTGACCTGGAGGACTCGTTCCGTCTGGATTGTGGCAACTGCCGCGAGGTGGACCTGGCCGCCTTCCGCCGCCGTCCCCTCTGGCAGAAGGCCGTGGAGCGGGTGCTGTACTTCTTCCGCAAGGTGCTCTGAGCGGGTCTGTAAGCCCGGGGTCCCAACCAACCGTCCACCGCCTTCAACGCGGTGCAGGAACCCTTTGCATGCCGGGGGGGACACGCCTAGAAGTTGCGTCATTCCGGCACGGAAGGACGGCAACGCACATGACGGACAGTTTCGGCACCAAGGCCCAGCTCAAGGTGGGCTCGGCGACCTACGACTATTTCAGCCTGGCCACGCTGGCGAAGGCGCACCCGGCGGTCAACCGCCTCCCGTTCTCGCTGAAGGTCCTGCTGGAGAACCTGCTGCGCAACGAGGACGGCCGCGTCGTCAAGCGCGAGCACATCGAGAAGATGCTCGCCTGGGACCCCAAGGCGGCCCCGGAGACTGAGATCTCCTTCCACCCCGCGCGCGTGCTGCTCCAGGACTTCACCGGCGTGCCCGCCGTCGTGGACATGGCCGCCATGCGTGAGGCGCTCGCCGCCATGGGCGGTGACCCCGCGAAGATCAACCCGCGCAACCCGGCGGACCTGGTCATCGACCACTCGGTGCAGATTGACTCGTTCGCCACCACCGCGGCCTTCAAGGAGAACGCGGAGCTGGAGTTCGAGCGCAACCGCGAGCGCTACGCCTTCCTGCGCTGGGGCCAGAGCGCGTTCAAGGGCTTTGGCGTGGTGCCGCCGGACATCGGCATCTGCCACCAGGTGAACCTGGAGTTCCTGGCGCAGGTGACGTTCCGCCAGGGCAACACCGTGTACCCGGACACGCTGGTGGGCACGGACAGCCACACCACGATGATCAACGGCCTGGGCGTGGTGGGCTGGGGCGTGGGCGGCATCGAGGCGGAGGCGGCGCTGCTGGGCCAGCCCATCACGATGCTGATTCCCCAGGTGGTGGGCTTCAAGCTCACCGGCAAGCTGCCCGCGGGCGCCACGGCCACGGACCTGGTGCTCACCGTCACGCAGATGCTTCGCAAGAAGGGCGTGGTCGGCAAGTTCGTGGAGTTCTACGGCGAGGGCCTGAAGAACCTGTCTCTGCCGGACCGCGCCACCATCGCGAACATGGCCCCGGAGTACGGCGCCACCATCGGCTTCTTCCCGGTGGACGAGGAGAGCTGCAACTACCTGCGCTTCACCGGCCGCCCGGATGACGTGGTGGCGCTGACGGAGGCGTACGCGAAGGAGCAGGGCCTGTGGTTCAAGGCCGGCGCCGAGGAGCCCCTCTTCAGCGACACGCTGGCGCTGGACCTGGCCGCCGTGGTGCCCAGCCTGGCGGGCCCCAAGCGTCCGCAGGACCGCGTCCCCCTGAAGGACATGAAGGCCGGGTACGAGGCGTCGCTCGTGGAGATGCTGTCCGCCGGCAAGAGCAAGGGCGAGGACGACGAGGGTCCCAAGGGCGCGAAGGCTCCCGCGGCCCCGGTGGCCCCGGAGCGGCTGGCCCAGTCCGTCACCGTGAAGGCGGGCAAGCAGAGCTACCAGGTGGGCCACGGCGCGGTGGTCATCGCGTCCATCACGTCCTGCACCAACACGTCCAACCCGGCCGTGCTGGTGGCCGCGGGCATCCTGGCGAAGAAGGCCGTGGAGAAGGGCCTCAAGCCGCAGCCCTGGGTGAAGACGTCCCTGGCCCCGGGCAGCCGCGTGGTGACGGAGTACCTGCGCGACGCGGGCCTCCTGCCCTACCTGGAGGCTGTGGGCTTCCACGTCGTGGGCTACGGCTGCACCACCTGCATCGGCAACTCCGGCCCGCTGCCGGAGTCCGTGTCCAACGCGGTGGTGGAGGGCGACCTGGTGGTGGCGGCGGTGCTGTCCGGCAACCGCAACTTCGAAGGCCGCATCAACCCGCACGTGCGCATGAACTACCTGGCGAGCCCCCCGCTCGTGGTGGCGTACGCGCTGGCCGGTGAAGTGGGCCGCGACCTGGACAACGAGCCCCTGGGCACGGACCCCAACGGCCGCCCGGTGTTCCTCAAGGACATCTGGCCGTCCAACGAGGAGATCAAGGAGACCATCCGCACGGCCGTGAAGCCGGAGCAGTTCCGCAGCCAGTACGCGAACGCCATGGAGGGCGACACGCTCTGGCAGCAGCTGCAGGTGGGCAAGGGCTCCACGTTCAAGTGGGATGAGAAGTCCACCTACGTGCGCAAGCCGCCCTTCTTCGAGAACCTCCCGAAGGAGCCCAAGGCCGTCCAGGACATCAAGGGCGCGCGCGTGCTGGCGCTGCTGGGGGACTCCGTCACGACGGACCACATCTCCCCGGCGGGCAACATCGCCAAGACGAGCCCCGCGGCGAAGTACCTCATGGCGGAGGGCGTGGAGCCCAAGGACTTCAACTCCTACGGCGCGCGCCGCGGCAACCACGAGGTGATGGTGCGCGGCACCTTCGCCAACATCCGCCTGAAGAACCTGCTCGTCCCCGGCGTGGAGGGCGGCGTCACGGTGCACATCCCCACGCGTGAGCGGATGAGCATCTACGACGCGTCCATGAAGTACCAGGCGGACGGCACGCCCCTGGTGGTGCTGGCGGGCGCCGAGTACGGCACCGGCTCCAGCCGCGACTGGGCGGCCAAGGGCACGCAGCTGCTGGGCGTGAAGGCCGTCATCGCCAAGAGCTTCGAGCGCATCCACCGCTCCAACCTCGTGGGCATGGGCGTGCTGCCCCTGCAGTTCGAGGCGGGCCAGGACGCGCAGTCGCTGGGCCTCACCGGCCACGAGACGTTCGAGATCACCGGCGTCGCGGACGGCCTCGCGCCGCAGAAGAAGCTCACCGTGAAGGCCACCGGTGAGAAGGGCCCCATCGAGTTCACGGCGGTGTGCCGCATCGACACGCCCAACGAGCTCGACTACTACCGCAACGGCGGCATCCTCCAGTACGTGCTGCGCCAGCTCGCCAAGGCGTAAAGGCGCACGTCACGCTGGATTCGCGGCCCGGCCGCCCTCGCTTCACGGGAGGGTCGCCGGGCCGTCGTCTTTCTTGCCGCGGGCTACTCCGCGCGCAGGCGCGTCCAGGCGGCCACGTAGCGCGACAGGCGCTCGGCGTCCTTCGGCGTGACGTCCTTCAGCCGGCGCACGTCCATGTTGTCCTCCAGGTCCGCCAGCTTCACGCGGCGGGCCAGGGGGTGGGGACGCAGCCGTTCGATGAAGGCCTCGTAGCTTTCGCCCTCGCGCTTCGTCAGGCAGTCCAGGGCGGACAGCACGTCCTCCGGGTAGCCCAGGCCGCGCAGGCGCTCCAGCGAGTACGGCGTGTCCTCCACCACGTCGTGGAGGATGGCCACGGTGCGCTCCGCGTCGGAGGACAGACGCAGCATCACCCGCATGGGGTGGAGGATGTAGGGCTGTCCTGCCTTGTCGCGCTGACCCTGGTGCGCGGCCACCGCCAGGGCGATGGCGTCTTCGAGCGTGGGCATGGGCGCAAGCTTCGCACGCCCGGCGGACGGCTCAACGGTTGAGGTTGCCGGAGCCCGTGCCGCCCGCCGTCTGCGCCGTGTAGGCGTGGCCGCCGCCGTTGTACTGGAGGATGCCCTCCACCGCGAGCGCGCTGGGGTCCAGCTGGTTGCTGCTCCCCAGCCGCGGAATCATCGTCTCGCTGATGCAGATGGCGCCCACCACCACCTGTTGATCATTGTCGCGGTTCCACTCCGGGGCGAGCGGCTTGAACTCATCCTCGTTGTCCCGGACGTAGAGGTACACGTCGTCCTTGCCGTCGCCGTCCAGGTCCGCGAACAGCGCGGGGTTGACCGTCTTGATGGCCTCGCGGCCGGCGGCGGTGCGCGGGTTGGCGGGCGCGGGGTTGGTGGGCGAGGCGATGGGGTCGTAGGTGCCCGGCGTGCTCAGGAAGGTGTTCCACTGGGCGTAGTTGCGGCCGAAGTAGCCGCGCGCCAGCTGCAGGCCGCTCTCCGCGCAGCCCTGGCGCTGGCCCGTGCGGCTGGAGGTCACGGCGCGCGTGCGCTCGCTGCTGGCGTAGGCCATCACGCCCGCCACCAGGCCCAGGAGCACGGTGACGAGCAGCACGACGAGCAGCAGCGTGGCGCCGCGGGGGGAACGGGACGAAGCGCGTGGGGACATGGCGGAAGGCCTCACGGAGGATGGACTCACAGGCTGGCGGCGGCCAGGTTGGGCAGCTCCGCCCGGCGCGAGAAGAGGCTGCGGAAGTAGCCGTCCGCGGGGGCCGCGGCCGGGGTGTGGTTCTCCACCGCGATGGGCAGGTCCTCGGACAGGACGGTCTGGTTCTGATTGTCGCGCCGGGGCGAGCGGCCGGTGGCCACCACGCTGATG
Source organism: Corallococcus sp. CA054B (assembly GCF_003611625.1). Taxonomy (NCBI): domain Bacteria; kingdom Pseudomonadati; phylum Myxococcota; class Myxococcia; order Myxococcales; family Myxococcaceae; genus Corallococcus; species Corallococcus sp. CA054B. Next base: position 5,769 of record NZ_RAVY01000170.1, on the reverse strand, counting down.
CGCACCGAGCGCAGGCCCGGCGTGTACTCGGGCTTGAGGCCGTTCTGGAAGTCGTAGCGGGTCGGGTCGCCCGTGTTGGTGGCGTCGATGCCGAACGTCACCTGGAAGTCCTCCACGAAGTCCTGCACCACCACCGGGTCGGCCATGTCCACGAAGGGGCGCCCCGACACGTCGCTGCCAGGGATGCCCTCCGCGCGCATCAGCGCCTTGCGGCCGTTGCCCGCGTTCGTCCCGATGAAGAAGTGCAGCAGCCGCACGGGGTACACCAGGTCGCCCTTCTGGAAGCCGCCCTTGTGGGGCGCGTTGGAGAAGCCCGACACGCCGCTCTCCAGGTAGTTCACCGTGGCCGTGGGCGGAGTGCTCGATACCGAGGTCTGGGTGAGCAGCGCGGCGCTCTTCATGTTGCTGGCCACCAGCATGGGGTTGGCGGGCGCGGCGCCGGCGAGCGTGCCCGCGCAGTTGACCTCCAGGGCGCCGGTGCCCGGCTTCACCACCGTCATCGCCGCGCCCGGCGCGCAGTCGCGGCCCAGGTAGTTGCGGTCCGGCACCACCAGCCACAGGTCGTCGCTGCCGTCCTCGCCCGGCTGGTTGCCCGTCGTGGTGGCGGCGAGCACGCCCGTGCCCGCGCCGTCACCGCCGAAGACGGGGTTGATGCGCTGGGGGACTCCGCCGGAGACCACCCAGAGGCCCTCGGACATGCCCGCGCCGGCCTGGCGCACCGCGGACAGCAGCGTCTCTCCCGCGAGCCGCGCGTGGTCGTGGCTGTCCGCCACGTGCTCCGTGTTGTGCACCACGCGCCCGCCCGCGAGCAGCAGGGCCGTGGCCGCCGCCAGGATGATGGTGGTGAGCGCCGCGGCCACCATCGTCTCCAGCAGCGTCATGCCGCGTGCGTGCGCCCGGGGCTTCGACCGGAACCTCATAGGACGAAGACCTCGCTGTGCACGATGGCGCGGTCCAGGCTGTCGCCCTTGCGGTACGCGCGCGTCCAGAAGGTGAAGGGCAGCGCCCCGGCGGGCACCATCGCCTGGGCCGCGGGCGGCAGATCCTTGGGCAGCCCCTGCGTCACCAGGACCTCGCGGCAGTAGACGTCGCGGGGCAGCACCGAGTCCGGGGTGGCGTCGGTGCAGGGCGTGCCGGCGGGCACGTCCAGCGCGGGCTCCACCTGGCCGGTGGGGCGCACGCGGAAGTACGCGCCGGTGCCGATGTCGCCCGCCTGCGGCGCGCTGGGGTCCAGCACCCAGGGCGCCGTGGCCAGGGCCACCTCCGGCGGAAAGAGGGTGGGCCGGGGGACGGCCTGGTTGGCCAGGTCCATCTTGGACGCGAGCCACAGCCGCTGCACGCGCGCCTCCAGCAGCATGCGCCGGCCCTGGAGCACCTGGCCGTCCTTCACGTCGCGGGTGGCGGCCACCATGCCCATCACGGCGCCCACGGCGGCCAGCGCCAGGACGCACATGGCGATGAGCACCTCCAGCAGGCCGCTGCCGCGCCGGGCGGCGGGAGAGGGAAGGGCTCTCATTCGAGGAACCTCTGGCTCCAGTTGAGGAGCTGGTAGAGCACGCCGTTGTTGCCGGCCACGGAGTCCTTCGCGTTGGGGCTGGAGGCGCCGGTGTTGGTCGCGTTGTCGATGCGCGTGACGCGCAGGGCGCTCACCTCCGCGCCCACCACGTAGTCCGTGGACCCGCTGCCGTTGTCGCGGTGGTAGACGGCCACGCCGCCGTAGTTGGCCAGCGTCGCGCCGCTCATGGGCTGGATGCCCGCCTGCGTGGCCGCCGTGTTGCCCAGGTCGATGCTGTAGGTGTGGCCGCCCACGGACGCGCTCAGCATCATGGGGTCGTTCACGGACTCCTCCGCGGTGCTGAAGTACGCGGTGCGCCCGGCGATGGTGATGTTGCCGTAGACGTGCTCGGGGGCGGGGAAGACGAGCGGGAAGGGCGAGGGCTCCTGGAGCACGCCGTAGGTGTCCGCCTCCGTGTTGGCCAGGTTCGCGGTGATGGGCGAGCCGTCCAGCCGCTTGCCGTCCATGCCCAGGGGCAGCCGGAGTTCCGCGTCCAGCAGCAGCGCGTGGAAGCGGCCTCCCACCGTGTCCGGCACCCAGTCCATGCCGGCGGTGCCCACCAGGGCCACCACCTTGCCCTTGAACTGGCCGAAGGCGGAGGTGTTCGTCGCGTCGAGCGGAATGCGCGCCAGGCCCACGTTGGTGCTGATGGGCTGGCTGGTGACGGGCAGCCCGCCGATGTTCATCGCCGTGTACTTGCAGGGCGTGGCTTCCGAGCACGCGGGGCCCGTGCGCGCCACGTTGATGTTCATGCCGGTGGACGCGTCCAGCTCCCAGAGCCGGCCCTCCATGTCACCCACGTAGAGGCGCGCGGCGCCGCTCGAGTCCTGGGACACGGTGGGCGCGGCGGGCGCGCTGTTGTCCACGCTGCTGGTATAGGCCTGCTGCCACTGCCACAGCTTCTGGCCGTTGGCCACGTCGATGGCGAACACCTGCACGCCCTTGGCGGGGGAGCCGGGAGAGCCCGGTGCCGGCAGCGCGCCGGAGCTGCTGGAGGCGACGAAGACGGCGTACACGGGCTCCATGCCCAGCCGGCCCACGCCCACGGACAGCCCGCGCGAGCCGCCCAGGCCGCTGTAGTCATAGAGGCCGCTCGGCTGACGGCCGGGGTCCGAGCGCGGCGGCAGGAGGAAGAGGCTCGAGTCCTCGTCCCAGGTGTACGTCCAGTCCAGGCCGCCCTGGCCCCTGTCCGCCAGCGCCACGGCGGAGTTCGGCGCGCTGGCGGTGGCGTAGTGGCTGCCCACCAGGTGCCACAGCAGCACGGGCTTGAGCGGGTTGGTCACGTCCAGGGCGAACAGGTCGCGCCCTGTCTGGCCCACGTTGGCGACGAGCACGGTGTGCCACTCGCGGCGGCCGGTGCCCACGAAGTCCGCGAACACGTCGAAGACTGCGGGCGCGCTGTTCACCCGCGCGGTGTTGTTGCGCAGGCCCGCCAGCTGCGTGGCCGGCAGGAAGCTCCAGAGCTCCGTGCCCGGCGGGGGCGTGGTGCCGGTGCGGAAGCGCTGGGCGAAGTCCGTCTTGAAGCGCGCGCTGGCGTCCGGGTTGGGGAAGCTCAGGTTCTGCGCGGGGCCGTCATAGCGCGCGCCGCCGGAGACGTAGAAGGCGTGCACCTGGCCGTCCAGGCCCGCCGCGTAGGCCACCGTGGGCCGGGCGGCGTTGGTGTCCGGGATGTGGGGGCTGGCCGTCACCACCACGGGTGACGAGTGGATGAAGCCGCCCAGGTGCGCCTTGTTGTCCGCGTCGTCGTTGTTGCACTGGGTGATGGAGGGCTCGAGGATGGGCGTCTCGTTGGCGCCGTCGCGGCGGGACTCCGTGGCGTAGCAGTAGCCGCGCACCCGCTGGAGCATCATCGCCACCGCGTTGAAGTCCACGTACAGCTGCGTCTTGTTGATGAGCTCGTTGGTGACGCCGAAGTCGGCCCCGCCCAGCTGCGGCGAGTACTGCGTCGCCTGCTGCAGGTCGCAGACGCCGTCCGGGCCCCTCACGAAGTCGTAGCGGAAGCTGCCGTCACGCGTCGTGGCGCGGCCGAGCTTCAGCACGTCCACGCAGCCGGGATTGGGGGCCGAGCCGTAGCTGCGGTTGATGCGCGTGCCGGAGACCTCTTCCGGCTGCCAGCCCACCTGCATCACCCCGTGCGGCGCGGTGCGGCCGGCGCCCAGCGACGGGTTCACCGTCACCTCGCCGCCGAAGTAGGTGAAGAGGTTGCGTTCGCCGGGCGCGGGCATGCGCGCGTCCGCGTTCCACAGCGTGCCGTCCGACAGCGAGTTCTCCCCCGTGGACAGCGCATCCCCGCCAATGAGCGAGTGCGCGCGCAGCGTGCCCGGGTAGTAGGGGAACACCCAGTGCGAGCCCTGCGCGGGCGTGTACGTGTCCGCGCCGGGCGGGTAGCCCGTCACGGCGTTGTAGGACGTCTTGAACAGGAGGGCGCGCGAGCCGTTGGTGTCGCTGCCGTTGGTGTCGTCCAGCGCGACGGGCGCGGACACGGTGCGCTCGCTCTGCAGCGGTTCGCTTCCCAGGTTGAGCAGCGTGTTGAGCACGATGCGCGTGCCCGCGACGCTGTCCTTGAAGTCATGGCCCGCCAGGTAGACGATGGTCGCCTTCTGCGGATCATTGTCCTTCTGGTTGAAGGAGAAGAAGTCGTTGCCGCGAAGGTTGTGCGCCGCCACGTGCACGGGGTTGTCGTACTGGTTGCCCGTGGCGTAGTTCACCCAGCTCACCGCCAGCCGCCGCACGCCGTTCTTGAAGGTCGTCCGGTAGTTCTCCGTCTCGCCCGCCACGTTGTTGAAGCGGAAGTCACCCAGCTGGGAGAAGGGGTCGCCCGGGTTGGGGTAGAGGATGCAGGCGGGCCGGGGCGAGGACTCGTTCATGTAGTCCGGGTCCGTGCAGTTGCGGCCGTCCCAGTTCTTGCCGCTGCTGCCGAGCTTGTTCTTCTCGAAGGTGCCCTCGCCCTGGAAGCGCGTGGAGGGCACCAGCCCTCCGCCCACCTTGTCGGTGTGCTCGTAGGACCAGATGCTGGTGCACTCGGCGAACAGGCCGTTGCCGCGCTGGTTGGTGAAGTAGGCGATGTTGTTGAGGACGTTCTCCGCCTGGTTGCCGGCGCCGTCGCCGTTGGCGCTGTACTCGGCGCGGGTGCTGTCGCCAATCTGCCAGTGCGGCGCCCAGAACACGCGGTAGCGCGGGCGCTGGGTGGCGGGGTCCACGGCGTTGAGCAGGCCGTTGGGGAACGCCGCGGTGGAGATGAGGTCCGCGTTGGCGTGGAGCGCGTCGTAGATGAGGCCGGGCTGCCCGCCGTTGAGGGTGCAGCCGCTGGTGGTGCCCTGCGGGCAGCCGCCCGCGCCCGGGAAGTCCAGGCCCGCGTTGCGCAGGTAGTCGTCCAGCATGCCGCCCTTCACGAAGGACTTGTCCGTCGCGTTGTCGTCGTCCAGGTCCAGCAGGGCGATCTTCGGGGGCACGCGGTTCAACCGCCGGCCAATGGGCGCGTTGAACTCGATGGTGGCCTGGTGCATGCGCACGTAGAAGCAGTTCTTGCCGTTGCTGAACGTGTTGCAGTTGCACGTCGTGCGGAACTTGTTCGGCGCGTCCGCCCCGGCGGAGGAGTTCAGGAAGTCGAGCGCGTTCTTCGCGTCCTTCGCGTCGATGATGAACGCGCCGCCCATGTACTGGACGTCGCGGAAGCCGCTGGCGGTGTTGAGCGTCGTGGCCGTGAAGTTCGGCCGCGCCTGGCTCGTGCTGGTGGTGAAGTTGTCGATGTTCCCTTCGGGGAACAGGCCGCTCGCGGGCAGCGCCTGCAGGGGCGGCACCGGCACGACGGGCGCCGCGTCCGCGCGGGAGATGTGGAAGTCGCAGCCGTCATTCCAGCTGGGGTCGTTCCACTGGCCGTTGTGCGGCAGGGGCGGCAGGTGCTTGTTGGTGGGCACGCAGCGGTTGGGGGACCGCTTCGTGTCGTCGATGGCCAGGTACACCGTCACCGGGTGGTTGGCGTTGAAGCCGCCCGCCTCGTTGGACTGCAACAGGCGCCACACCAGGCCGTAGGCCGACAGGCTTCCACAGCCCTGCTGGAAGGTGGCCTGCTCCGGGATGATGAGCGCGCCCTGGCTGAAGGTGACGATGTCCGTCGCGGATGCCGGCAGCGCCGTCAGCAGCGCCAGGCCCAGCAGGATTCGCCGCGCCGCGGAGATTCTGGGGGTGATGGGGGCCAAGGGTTCACCGGGGGT
>NZ_RAVY01000016.1:0-75069 GCF_003611625.1 Corallococcus sp. CA054B | reverse complement strand
GCCCAACGGGAAGCTGGACCGGCTGTCCCTGCCAGCACCGGACCTGACGAGCAGCCGGGAGGAGCACGTCGCTCCACGCAGTGCGGTCGAGCAGAAGCTCGCGGCACTCTTCGGCGAAGTCCTCGGCATTGAGAACGTCGGCATCCACGACAACTTCTTCAACCTCGGCGGGCACTCTCTCCTGGCTTCACAGCTGATCTCGCGCATCCGAGCGGCCTTCCGCGTGGAAGTGGCGATGGCCGCGGTGTTCGAGTCTCCCATGGTGGAGCCGCTCGCCCACCACATCGAGGAGAAGCTCAAGGACACATCCCGGGCCCAGCTCTCCAACGTCGTGCCGGTCGAACGGACGCAGGCGATTCCGCTCTCCTTCCTTCAGGAGCGGCTGTGGTTCGTGCACGAGCACATGAAGGAGCAGCGAACCAGCTACAACGGGACGATCGGGCTCCGGCTTCGAGGGCCGCTGTCCGTCTCCGCGCTCAAGGCCACCTTCCGCGATCTGGTTGCTCGTCACGAGAGCCTGCGCACCGTCTTCCGGGTTCCCAGAGGCCGCACCACGCCGGTGCAGGTGATTCTCGATTCGCTGGAGCTGGACATCCCGGTCCGCGACGCGACCCCGGCCGACATCATCCCCGGCATGGATGAGCTGGCGGGCCAGATCTACGACCTGGAGAACGGTCCGCTGCTCATGGTCCGCCTGCTGCGGCTGGCCGAGGACTCCCACGTCCTGCTGATGGGAATGCATCACATCGTCTACGACGCCTGGTCGCAGTTCAATGTGATGAGCCGCGACATCAACCTGCTCTACGCGGCGCACGTGACGGGAACCGAGGCACGGCTTCCCGCGCTGCCCATCCAGTACGCCGACTTCTCGGTGTGGCAGCGGCAACAGGACTTCAGTCACCACCTAGCCTACTGGAAGTCCACGCTGGACGACTACAAGGATGACCTCGAACTGCCGTATGACTATCCGAGGCCGCCCGACCGGACCTGGCACGCGACCCGGTTCACCTTCCGGTATCCGGATGCCCTGGCGCGCGCGTTCGCCCGGTTCAATCAGGCCCATCAGTCGACGCTGTTCATGGGGTTGATGACCAGCTTCGCCATCGTGCTCCGGCATTACACCGGCCGGAGCGACATCTGCATCGGAACGACCACGGCGGGGCGCACGCAGCTGGAGCTGGAGGGCCTCGTTGGCTTCTTCATCAACATCCTGCCGTTGCGCATCAACCTGGCGGGAGACCCCGACATCGGCGAACTCATGCTCCGAGCGAAGCGGAGCGTCCTGGGCGCCTTCGAGCACCAGGCCCTGCCATTCGAGCTGCTGCTCAGCGCCCTCAACAAGAAGCGCGACAGCAGCCACATCCCGCTGGTCCCCGTCATGTTGCGCCACCAGAACTTCCCGACGGCGATGACGGGCAAGTGGGCCGAGGGGGTGGACATGGAGGTCATCGAGCGCGACGAGCGCACGACGCCCAACGAGCTGGACCTCCAGTTCTTTGGCGACGACACCTATCTGCACGCCGTCGTCGAGTTCCCCGCGCAGCTCTTCTCCGAGGTGACCGTCCGGCGGCTGATGCAGCGTCACCTGAAGGTCATCGAGTTCATGTGCGCGACGCTGGGGGAACAGTGAACGCGCTCGCCAGGCATTCCTCCGGCATCCACGAGGAGGCGGAGGCCGGCGACGTCGACCTCCGCGTCGGCGCGCCGGAAGCGCCTGCCAGCCCGAGCGTCGAAGCGCTGGCGCGGCGGCTGCGGCTCGCGGTGGAGAAGCACCCGGACGTCGTGAGAGCGATCCGCCAGGCGGGCTCGCGTTTCGCCATCGCGCTGACCTGCCCGCGCGGTGCCCGGCCGACGCGCTTCGGACTCTGGCTCGGGGAGCTGGACCGTCAGGGAAGGCTCCACACCCTGGTCGCCTCGTATCTGGCGGCCGTGCACCGTGTACGGGTCAGTGTTCAAGAGCCCGGCGCCGAAGTGCTGGAGATCGTGGTCTCTGACGCGACAACGGCCTCTGGAATCGACAGGTTCCTGACCGGCCTGGACGCCGTCCTGGAGCTCCTGGCCCACGGGCGCAGCGACCTCCTCCTGCGGCATCTCACGGGCCGACCGCCGCCCGACGAGATCCCTTTCGTGGAAGACTGCGAGGAGCGCGAGGCCCCCCAGGTCGAGGCCGATGCCGTCGTCTCCGTCCTGTTCCAACCGGCCGACCTCCCGAGCCTGGCGAGGCTGGACGCGAGCCTCCTCGCGTATGACGACGCCGACGCCGAAGCGGTAGGCCAGCTCTTGGGGGAGCTGCTCCAGCCATTCCTCCTCGAATCCGCTGGGATGACCGTGGGGCGAACGGCGGTGAGGGTCGACCACATCTGCCTGCCCGGCTTGTGGGGCGCCGACATCAGCGCCACGGAGGAGGCCGCCTTCCGCCTGGCGACGAAGCCCGGTCGGCATGTCGTCGCGTTGTGCCAGCACACTGCCAGACGACTGGGAGAGGGGAGCGCGCCATCGCTCGCGAGGGGCCCGCTCTGCGACGGCGCGTCGACGGTGAACCTGCTGGTGCAACGGGTGCTGGACTCGCTCATCGAGAGCGGAGGGCTGAAGGACCAGCGCCTCACACTCGAACTGGTTGGCGCCGACCCACGAACCGAGGCCGTGTTCCAGGCCCGGGCTTCGTGGCTGGGAGAGGCCCCCGCCGCACCGCCCGTCCATGTCGTCGTCCTGTTCCCGGCTGCACGTTCAAGTGCGCCCGAGCTTCGGCCGGACAGCATCGTCATCGACCTCTTTGGCGCCTGGAACCTGCGACCGCGCCCTGAGGTCCTCGCGAAGAACATCGTCTACGTGCGAGGAGCCTCGGTCCGCCTCGCAGGCGAGGCCGTCGTCCCGACCCCTTCCTTCGCTCCAGGGCGGATGGAGCCGGCGCTCCTCGAAGCGCTTCTCCGGGAGCTCGAAGCGGAGGCCGGGAGCATCCACGAGCCCCGCATCGAGATCGAAGGTGTTCGCGGGTTCTGGGGCGAGCTCCGCCGAGCGGAGTGGGACGCCTTCCACGCGCGTCGCCTGGGCGAGCTTGCGCGGTTCCAGCCTTCGGGGCAGGTGACGGCCGCCAACCCGGCGCTCGCCGAAGTGGCGGCCCGGGCGACGAACCTCTGCGAATTCATCTTCCGGGACGCGCACCTTCGCTCCAGCTCGCGCCTCATTGAGCCGCGGAGCGGCCGGTCGGTGACCTACGCCGAGCTGCGACGACTGGCGTCCGCCTACGCGCGGCGGTTCAAGGGATTGGGGCTCCGTCAGGGCGAGGTCGTGGCGCTCGCGGCGCCGGACGGGATTCCGACGGTCGCGGTGATGCTGGGCTGCTTCCTGGGCGGGTGGATCTTCGCGCCGCTCAACCACACCGCCTCGGTCGCGAACTTCGAGGCGATGTTGAACGCGGCCAACCCCCGTCTGGTGCTCCATGCCGCGTCGACGGTCGAGCGCCACCTGACGGCCCTGAGCACGCTGCGGTGCGAGGAACTCGCGTCCTTCCTGTCACCGGACGCGCTGGATGACGGGGCGGGGGAGGTCTCCCTGGTGCCCGTGTCGCCGGAGGCCCCCGCCGTCATGCTGTTCACCTCGGGGTCCACGGGAGTGCCGAAGGCGGTGCTGCACTCCCACGCCGACTTCATCATCTGCAGTCGCAACTACGCGCCCTACGTCGTCGAGTTCGGGCCGGACGACCGGGTCTACACGCCGTCCCCCACCTTCTTCGCGTATGGGTTGAACAACCTGCTGCTGTCCCTCAATGCGGGGGCCACGCACGTCATCGCGGCACCACGCGACGGTGGGGTGGGCGTCGAGGAGGTGCTCGCGCGGCACGAAGTGACCGTGCTCTTCGCGGTTCCCGCCATCTACAAGCTGCTCCTCTCCAAGAGCGACCATAGCCCGCGGTTTCCGAAGCTGCGGGTGTGCATCTCCGCTGGCGAGAAGCTGCCCTGGAAGCTGTATCGCGAGGCGCGGAGCTTCTTCGGCGTGAACATGCTGGACGGGATCGGCTGCACCGAAGCCGTCTCGACGTTCGTCTCGAACCGGGAGAGCGAAGTCGCGCCCGGGTGCACGGGCGTCGTGGTCCCGGGGTTCGAGGTCAAGCTGGTGAACCCGCGTGGCGAGCCCTGCCGGGTGGGCGAGGTCGGCGTCCTCTGGGTGAGGGGCGGAGCCCTGGCCCGGGGCTACGTGAACGCCCCCGCCCTGACCGAGACGCAGTTCGTGGACGGCTGGTTCAACACCCAGGACATGTTCTTCATGGACGCCGAGTACCGGCTCTACAACGTGGGCAGGGCCGGCTCGGTCATCAAGATCAACTCCTGCTGGTTCTCACCGGAGATGATGGAGTCCGTCCTCCAGACCCATCCCAGGGTGAAGGAGTGCGCCGTCTGCGTCGTCCACGACGACTACGGCTTGCCCAGGCCCAAGGCCTTCATCGTCACCGGTGAGCAGGAGCACTCCACGTCGGAACTCGAGCGCTTGTGGAGCGAGCTGCGCGCCCTGGCGAAGGAGAAGCTCGGCAAGGACCACTACCCGCACCTGTTCGCGACCCTCCAGACACTCCCCCGGACCTCCAGCGGGAAGCTGATGCGGTCCGAGCTCGCGAAGCGGGTCACCTGATGGACCGGAAGGCCCCTATGAATCCCATCAACGCAACAACCGGAGCGGGCCCGGGCGCCACACAGGTCCCCTACGCGAGGCGCTGGCCCGCCCTGTTCGTGCTCCTGGCGGCGTGGTTCATGAACCTGCTGGACGTGAGCATCATGAACGTCGCGCTTCCCAGCCTCCAGGCGGGGCTGCATGCCAGCGACAGCGCCATCCAATGGGTGCTGGAGATCTACATCCTCACCTACGCCCTGTGCCTGCTGCCCTTCGGCCGGCTGGGGGACATCGTGGGCCGCAAGGGCATGTTCGCCGCGGGTGTCGGGGTCTTCACCGCCGCGTCGGTCCTCTGCGGTGCCGCCCCGAGCGCCGAGGCACTCATCGCCGCCCGAGGTTTGCAAGGGCTGGGTGCCGCCATGATGTCGCCGCAGGTGATGGCCATCGCGCAGACGATGTTTCCCCCGAAGGACCGGGCGCGGGCGTTCCCCCTGTTCGGTTTGACGGCGGGGCTGGCGGCCATCTCCGGGCCACTCGCGAGCGGTCTCCTGCTTCACGCGAACTTCTTCGACCTCGGCTGGCGCCTCATCTTCCTCGTGAACCTGCCCATCGGGTTGCTGACCATCGCGGCGGCGCTGGCGCTCGTGCCCCGGTCCCCGCAGCACGAGGGGCTTCGCAACGACTGGTTGGGGATTGGCCTCGCGGGGGCCGCGATCGTGTGTCTCATCTTCCCGCTGGTGGAAGGCAGGACCCACGGGTGGCCGCTCTGGTGCTTCCTGGCGATGGCTGCCTTCGCGCCGCTGCTGGTGGCCTTCGTGGCCTGGCAGCGATTCCAGGCGAAGCGCGGCGGCTCGGCGCTGTTGCCCATCGACCTGATGTCCAATCAGGACTACCTGATTGGCGCTGGAGCCATCCTGGTCTACTGCTCGGCGCTGCAAGGCTTCTTCGTGGTCTTCGCCATCTTCTTGCAGGTGGGGCTCCAGTTCACGCCGCTGCAGGCGGGCCTGGCGACGGCTCCGTTCCCGGTGGGCGTCCTGGCCGCGACGATCGTGTCCGGGCGGATCGCGAGCCTCAAGGCGAAGATCCTGGGTGGGGCGCTGCTGCTGGTGGGCGCGTTCGGAGCGCTCCCCCTCATCGTTGAGAGTGGGGGCGGCCACGTCGGTTCGCAGGGCTTCGCGGTGCCCTTGTTCCTGGGAGGGCTGGGGGCAGGCATGTGCATTGCCTCCTTGTTCCAGACGGTCATGCGGACCGTGCCGCTCAAGGATGCCGGCTCCGGATCCGGCGCCGTGCAGGTCATCCAGCAGATTGGCGGCGCGCTGGGAGTGGCCCTGGTGTCCGCGATCTTCTTCTCGCGGATGGGTCCACGGGAATTGCTGGGCAGCCACGTGCAGGACGCCTTCAGGCGGTCGTTCAACTACACCTCCCTCTATTTCGTTGGTGCGTTCCTGGTGGTGGCCGCATCCGCGCTGGCCTTGAAGATCGCGGGGCCGGGTGCGGCGTTCATGCCTGCCCCCGCGCCCCAGGAGCCCCGGCCATGAGTGGCGCCGCGTCCCCGGCCCGGAGCCGATCTCCGCAAGAACCTCCCGAAGGAACTCCCGCAGGCAAGCCGCCTGTAGAGCCCACTGCCATGTCCACGCGCACCGAGAACATCAACGTGCTGGGATTCGACTGGATGCCTTCTCCCGCGGAGATCAAGCGACGCGTTCCTCAGACGGAGCGAGCAGCCGAGGCCGTATCCGCCGGACGCAAGGGCTTGATGGACATCCTGGACCGCAAGGACCCGCGCCTCTTCGTCATCGTGGGGCCCTGCTCCATGCATGATCCGGTGGCGGGGCTGGACTATGCGAAGCGGCTGCGGAAGCTCGCGGAGGAAGTTCGGGAGACCCTGTTCGTGGTGATGCGCGTGTATTTCGAGAAGCCGCGCACCACCACGGGCTGGAAGGGCTTCATCAACGACCCGCGCCTGGATGACTCCTTCCACATCGAGGAGGGCATGGAGCGGGGCCGTCACTTCCTGCGCGACGTGGCCGAGCTGGGCCTGCCCACCGCCACCGAGGCGTTGGATCCCATCGCGCCGCAGTACTACGGCGACCTCATCTCCTGGACGGCCATTGGCGCGCGCACCGCCGAATCGCAGACGCACCGCGAGATGGCGTCCGGCCTCTCCACGCCCGTCGGGTTCAAGAATGGCACGGACGGCTCACTGGATGCAGCGGTCAACGGCATCGTCTCCGCATCGCACGCGCACAGCTTCCTGGGTCTGAGCGACAGTGGCGCGTGCGCCATCATCCGCACACGGGGCAACACCTACGGCCACCTGGTCCTGCGCGGCGGGGGAGGGCGGCCCAACTACGACGCGGCATCGGTGGCGCTCGCGGAGAAGGCACTCGCCCAGGCGAAGCTGCCCCTCAACGTCGTGGTGGACTGCTCCCACGCCAACTCCTGGAAGAACCCCGAACTCCAGCCGCTGGTGATGCGGGACGTGTTGCAGCAGATACGCGAGGGCAACCGCTCAGTGGTGGGACTGATGGTCGAGAGCTTCCTCCAGGCCGGCAACCAGCCCATCCCCGAGGACCTGCTGCAGCTGCGCTACGGCTGCTCGGTCACGGATGCGTGCGTGGACTGGAAGACCACCGAGAAGATGCTGTACGGCGCGCACGAAGCGCTGCTCCACGTCCTGCCCCGCAGCAAGGTGGCCTGAGGCGCGAGGCGCATCACAGGCTGGAATACCGCTCAGGCGCCAGCACCTGGCGCGGGTCCAGGGCGCGCTTGAGGTGCTCGGTGAGCCGCCAGGCCTGGGGAGACTGCTCGGCGAGCCAGCGCATGGTGTGGGTCCCCACGCGGTAGGGCAAGAATCCCTCGCGACGGCAGGTGTCCAGCAGTTCCTGCTGGCACGCGAGCGCGCGGGCGGACTCGTCCGGATCCGCCCGGTCGAACTCCGGCACCATGGGGACGAGCGGAGAGGTCCACAGCAGACCGCAGCCATCCGCGCGAGGGTTCAGGGGAGCCCCATCCGGCGGGCGCTGGCCTGACTTCCAGTAGGCCAGCGGCAAGGCCATCTGTGTGGGGACACCCTCCAGGACGCTCACCACGTTGGCCAGGGTGCGCGCCTGCGGCGTCAGCTTCGCACCCAGTCCCAGTGGCAGCCGGGGGAGCCACCTGCCCAGCATGCGGGCCCGCTCCGACCCCAGGAACATGAGGCGCCGCGCCACCCGCCCCAGCCTCCGCCGGAGGGTGCTCCGCGCGGCGCGCACCACTTCGCGCGTGCCGTACAGGCCTCCGGTGCCCGTCCACGCCGACACGCCATGCCGGGAGGTCAGCTCGGCCAGGAGCTCCGGGGAGAGCACCTCACCGCGAGGCACCCGGTCGTGCGGGTAGGGCGCGACCATGGACAGCACGCGCTGGGGGGGAGGAGATTGATGGCGCCCACCACCCCGCCCAGGTCTCGCAGCGTCTCGCGGGCTTGAAGTCCGGAGTGCGCGATCATCCGCTGAATCTTGTACGCAATCTGTACGGAACCGACTGAACGCCCACGAGCCCGTCCGAGTGTTTCGGGCTCCGCCGCAAGCCGCAGCAACTGCCCGGAATCGGAAGAAAAAGTGGCGGTAGGGCACGGGAATCGAACTCGCCAGGGACTGCTCTCGCAGCCCCTCACCGGTTTTGAAGGCGAGTTCTAGCCCAGCGGCCATCAGAGGGAAAACGCCCCCATCTAGCCCTTGGAACGCACCGGTAACGCACCGGTAACGCACCGAGGGACTAATGGGAGCGAAGTGGGTCGGAAAGTGGCAGGGAGGCCGGGTTCGAGAGGTTGCAGGTCGTATGGTGTGGGTCATCGAGCGCCAATGGGCGGGCCGCCGATTTGGGGTGGCGCTGGACGCTAGGAGCGAACGGGAGGCGCTGGCGGAACTCGCGCTCTGGGAGCGCAACCCGGACGGCTACCGCACGCGGCGGCAGGCGGCGGCCGACGATGCGCCAGTCCGGATCGACGAGGAGGTCCTGGCCGGCTTGATGGCGCATCTCACCGAAAAGGGACGGAGCCGGGACTACCGGCGCGACGTTCGGAACTACCTGGCGGCCTGGGCCGATGTTCTTGGCGGGCGGGACCTGCGCAAGGTTCAGCTCCGCGAGCTGCGCCGGCACCTCACCGAATGGGAGACGGCGCGGAAGAGTCGCATCATCGCACTGAAGACGCTCACCGCGTGGCTCCGCGAGGAAGACAGGCTCAAACCGGCCGAGGATCCGACGTTGGAACTCAGGGTTCCGCCTTCCGTAGCCGAGAAGGGACGGCGAACGAAGGGCTACCCCATGAAGTTGGTCGAGCGCTTCTATTCTGCCATCAAGAGCCAAGCCGTCCGGGACGTCCTTTGTCTTCGAGCGAAGACGGGGATGCACGACTCCGAGATTGGGCGGATTGCTTCTGGAGCTGGAGTGCTGCTGGAGGTGAAAGACCCTTGTGGCATTTGGGGGACCGTCAGCTTTCGCCACAAGAATGGCCGCGTGCACGTTGTCAGCTTGGACGCGCAGGGATTCGCAGCTGCACAGCGGCTCCAGGCTCGGAAGAGTTCTCCTCGCAGAAATACCGTCCGCGAAAGCATCGGCTATGCAGCGGCCCGGCTCCGGAAGACGGTGCAGGACGACGAGGTGATGCCCATCAATCCTGGCGAGCTGCGGCACTGCTTCGCGACATGGTCCGCTGAGTGCGGGCAGGTCGTGAAGCCAACCTCGGGCGGCGTGCCGGTGGAGATGGTGGCCGCTGTCATGGGGCACCTGAGCACTCGGACGACCAAGCTCTTTTACGAGGGCGTGCAGGTGCCTCCGATGATCGTCTTCCCGTTGCGGCTGGAGCATCCTGACGACCCCAGCAGCGTCAACGTGGAGTCCCGTCAGGTCGCTTGATGCCGCCGTCCAAGGGGACGGTGCGAAGGGCCGCCGCGCGACGCCTGGAGCGCGTCGCGCGGCGCTGGACGGGCTCGGCCGGCGTGGTGCCAACCTTCAGGACTGCCAGAACGGATGCGGTGACGAGCGTTGTCTCCCGTCCAAACCGGGGTGCACGAACGAGGCGCCCCTCCTTCAGCAGCGCGAAGACACGAGCGCGGCTGCAATGCAGCAGCTCCGCCGCGCGCTCGACGGTCACGGCGGGGCCATCGAGCCCCGGGCCGGTCGGTGGCGTGGCCATGGTCACCTCGGGAAGACGCGGCGAGGCGCAAGGCGGCCGAGCGCGTGCAGCCCGATGCCGATGGCGTCCCAGACGTTGTGGTGGAGGTCATGCGCGGCTGGCAGCTCGACGCGAAGGTGCTCGGCGGTTTCCAGGCGCTGTTTGATGCGCTTGATAAACGCGTCTGCGTCGAGGGTGCCTTTCCAGTCGCGCGGGAAGACGCTCCGGCGCTCCGTGACGGGTGCCAGTGCGCCCCCGAGCGTGCCGACGACGCCGGCAAGCTGGATGAGGTCGTTCTGGTCGCCTCGCTGGTGCGCGGCGGCGTAGACGCGGGGCAGCTCGATGACGAGTTGGAAGGGCTCGTCCTGGACGCGTGGGCAGAGCCATGCCTGGACGGCGCCAGCCATGGACGCCCATGAGGCCAGAGACAGCGACCCGTGGGCGGGCTCGGGGTTCTTCGGCAGCCCAGCGCAGAGAAGGAATGCTGAGGGGACGTCGAAGAGGGCGACACCGCAATGCCGAAGCCCAGGGTCGATCGAGACGAGCTTCATGGCGTCGCCTCATCGCAACCCTGCTGCAGGGCGTGCTCAAGGCGCGCCTTCGCAAGCGCCAGGTACTCCGGCTCCCGCTCAATGCCGACGAACTCGAAGCCCTCGGCGAGTGCCGCGACGCCCGTCGTGCCGCTACCCGCGAAGAGGTCGAGCACCACGCCGCCCGGAGGCGTCACCAGCCGGCACAGCCACCGCATGAGCGCGATGGACTTCACGGTGGGATGGGTGTTGCGCCCAGCGCCTGCGCGCCGTTCCGTGCGTGAGGGCTTGGCCACGTAGAAGAAGCGCGGCACTTCGTCGGACAGGTGCCCCGCAGCCTCCTCGTCAAACGTGACATGGGCTGGCCAACGCTTCTTGCCGTCTTCGGAAACGCGGCACGCTTCGATGTTGAGCGCGCCGGTGCCGTGGCTCAGGACATTCGCGGCTACCGTGCCGGTGAGGGGCTTGCGCGCGAGAATCCAGTGCTCAGCAGCGGGCTTGAGGGCTGTGCCCCAACCCCGCCACCGTCGTGCAGCCTCCGTGGCCGGCTCGTCGCGCCGCTCACGAGGAGTCAGGTTGGACTTGATACCGTTATTGGCGGACCATCGACGACCTGCTGCTGCACCTTGGTGCTTTCCAGTCACCGGGCGCAGGAACCAGTTGGGGCCTGGCTTGCCCTTCTCTGCGATGATGCGTTCGGCAATCGAGCGGATCGGCTCTGGCGGCTCAGTGACGCCGAAGAGATTGAGGAGCGCCAGCCAGTGCTTCCGGTGCGGCACATAGGGCTGCGCGCCTTGGCTCGTCCAGTGGCCCGCCATCCCGCGTCGCCCGACCGCCGCGTCAAGCTGTGCATTCGTTAGTCCGGCCTTGTCCCGCATTTCGGCAATCCAGCGGGTGACGATGAGCACCTCGTCCCGGTTGCCTTTCTGCTTGTCGATGGCCTGGGCGACATCGAGTGATTTGGGGAAGCCCGTGCCGAAGAGGTGCATCAGAATGTCGCGCACCTCGAAGCCCGCGTCCTCAAGCGCGGTGGCCGTCCAGTGGGACGTGCGCGGCAGCGCCCAAACGAGAGCGTGTCCCCCTGGCTTGAGCACGCGGAAGGCTTCGCGCATGACACCCGCGAGCCACGACACCCACTGGTCGCGTCCTCCCTTGTCGCTGTCCCAGTCCTTATCCAGGAGTCCGACTCCGGCAGGCGGATCGGTGACGATGGCGTCGATGCTGTTGGGAGAGAGCACCTGGGCGACATGAGCTGCGTCGCCCTGAAACAGTGCGATTCGGTCCGTGAGGAGTTCTGTCTTCACCCAACTGCAATGGGGGCAGGGCGCGCGGGCAATTTACGCAGCGGCCCTCACGTCTGGCTGCCACACCAGAAGCTGTCCTGCCGCGTCGCGCACGGTGGCCGCGTCCTTCGACAGCACGCGCGAGAGGGCGGGCTCCGCCTCGATGGCATCGGCAAGGTCTGGTGCCGTCTCACGCATGGCCTGCCGCATGAGGTGCGCCATGCGCTCGGCGGCGTCGTGCAGCCGGTTGGGGCAGTCCGCGCGCAGCTCCGCCACCAACTCGTCGTGCACCATGAGGACAAGCCGCGAGCCCCAGAGAGGGGATCGCCGGGCCGTGTACATCTCGCGGGCGACGCGCCAGGTAGCCAGCTTCGCCCCCACGGCGCCGAGCGCTTGAAACGGCGTGTTGAGCCACTGCGTGTAGCCGCACCCGCCCCGGACGATGTTGGCCCCAGGAATGAGCACGTCCACGAGCTGCCCGCCGTAGGTGAGGCGACTGGCACGGGAGAACAGCTCCCGCTGCTCGGGCCACGCTTCCAGCCACCTGTCGCCGTAGCGCTGGGAGACTTCCACGCAAGCAGCGCACACCATCTTCACCTTGCCCTGGACACGCACCGGCACGCGTTCCACGCCGCACGTCTCCGCCACCTTGGCCAAGAGGCAGAAGCGGACGTCGTCCTTCGCCCGCGCGTGGTAGGCCATGGCGCCCGCGCCCATGCCCCCGCCCTTGCCGAAGTTGAAGACCTTGGCGAGCGCGCGGAAGGACGTGGCCATGGCCTCCTTCGCTTTCACGCGCGGCAGGAGGGCTGCGTAGCTATCCCCCAGGAATGTCGCGGCGGCGGACGTGTGGACGTCTTCCTTGGCCAGCAGCGCCTCGGCCATGCGGGACCAGCCCACGTCCCAGATAGCTCGCTGGGCCATGGTGCGCAGCTCCAGACCCGCGTAGTCCACGGAGCAGTAGACGAAGCCGGGACGGGCCTCGTGGCACTCGCGGACGCCGCCTTTCTGGGGGAGCTGCTGGTAGTCGCTGGAGACGCGCGTCGTGGAAACGAGGACGTTGAAGCGCGGATTGAGCGGCACCGCGACGCCCGCCTCCAGCTTGCCCAGGTAGGTGGAGCGGTACTTGTCCACCTTGCCGGCCTTGCCCAGCTCCTCTAGCAACGGGTCGCCCGAGTCGATGAGCGTATCCCTGTCGGTGGCCACCTGGCCGTCCGGGAAGCGCTTCGAGGGCGAGGTGACGGGCGGCGTGCCGTTGTAGGCGGCGGAGACGAGCGCGGAGAGGCGCTTCGAGTCCTTGGAGCCGTCGGGCCGGAAGATGCCCGCCGCGAGGAAGCGGGCGCGGTTGGCGCTCCACTCCGCCTCCACTCGCTGCCGCAGCTCCGCGACGCGCCCGCCTTGGGTACGCAGCCCCCAAATGGAAGCGAAGTGCAGCGCCAAGGCGGCACGGACCTGGTCGCCTTCCGCGTGAAGGTTGCCGCCGTTGGGAACAGTTGCCGCGACGCGTTCCTGGGCGAGGTGGACGTCCAGAGTGAAGCGGGCGTCCCGCTTCGGGTAGGCCACGGCGGCGGTGGGCCACTGCTCCACCGGCACGCCTTCGAGTTCCGCGTAGCGCAGGCGCCATGCGTCCGGAGCTTTCTTCTCCGCGCTGATGTCGAGCCCCTGGTGGCGCTTCACCAGGAGGGAGAGCGGATAGCGGGCGCCCTCGTCGTCGCCCAACTGGCGGCCCGTCTCCGGGTCAACGCCGTGAAGGCCTCGGGCAATGTCGATGAGCGCCTCGCGAATGGCGACATCGTGCAGGCGTCCAGCTTCGGCAGCGTCAAAGACGGCGTCCACGAGCCGCGCATCGTCCGCGCACATGGCGCCCAGGTCGTAGGCGAGGTTGGCGCCCGTCAGGTGGACGTCTGGGGAGGAGAGGGCATTCCGGAACCAGTTACGCGCCTGGGCTGCGGAGAGGAGGCGCTCGCTGCCCGGTTCCGCGTGCGCAATGGAGGCGCAGACGAGCGGCGGGGCGAGGAGGCCGGGTTGAATCAGGTGCGTTTCGGTGTCGAAGCTGAAGAGGGAGGTGGGCACAACACGAAGAGGCCCGTGTCGTGGGCCAGCCGTGGCGGTGGGGGATGCGCCAGGTGCTCAGCGGTGTTGGGGGAGGGGATTGCTCAGGTCAGGGCGACAGCGAGGGCCGGCAGCTTCGCCTCGGCGCGCTTCGCTTCGATGGCCGTCAACTCGTCGTCAGTGGGGCTGACGGTGCTCCAGCGGTAGCCCTCGATGACCTTCCCGGGCTTGCCGTCCTTCTCGGGCAGCGTCTTCGGGAAGACCTCGCAGTCGATGAGGAGGAAGGCCCCGGCCTGCTTGTCGCCGGTGAACTTGGCGAGCTGCTCCAAGGACAGCTCCTGCTCCTCGGCGCCGGCCAGGGCCATGACGAAGGCCTTGAAGCGCCCGCCGCCGTTCTTCTTCGCGTCGGAGAGGTTCTCCACGTAGGAGGCCACCATGCCGATGCGGCTGGGCTCGCTGGTGGGTTGCGTCCGCTCAGCGGACACCACTTTCAGCTCAGCGATGGCGGACAGGCCCTTGAAGCCGTCTTTGGTTCGGATGGACTGCACCTCCAGGCGGTAGCGGCCGGCCTTGAGGTACTGCGCGCCGAGCGCTGCCTGGGCGCTGACGATTCGCGAAAGTGCTGTGTTGCTCATGTCCTGTTGCCCCCAATGAAGGGTGAGACGTCGAAAGGGCGTCGTCACCTGCTTCAATGGGGGCAACTTCTGGACGAGGACTGCTGAGGATAACCCCCTGGAGTTCAGGCTGCAGCTAGCTATTCACCTGTAGGATCCCGCCCAGCCGATGTCTTGGCGCAAGCTGTCGCAGCAGGCTCTCCAAATAAGCCTGTTGGCTTGCTCTGTTTCAGTGTCTTCCTAGACTTCCGTAAGGTCTATGTCTTTGGGTGTGACGCCGAGACGTTTGGCGATGCCTGACTTGAGTTCCGCGAGATTGGCATAATGAGTCCCTTGGTTAACAAGGTTTGTGTAGTCCTTTCCGTCGTCATCCGTGATGGAGAAGACTTGAAATAGGCCGCTAGCTCCAGCGTGTTCGGAGGTTTCGTAGTCGAGGTGAACGTTGAAATGCGGAACGTAAATCTCCTGTAGCTGACGTATTGGTGTTTTCCTGGAAAAGACTACCGCTGTCCGCGATGCTTTCGGATGGCATCGCGCGCTGCATTGATCTCGGCAGTTCGCCGGTGCGCCTTCTTCTGCGCCGCCTCAGATTTCGGAGCGCGGTCGGGGTGGTGCTCCATAATGAGCCGCTTGTGCGCCGTGGATACTTCTCGATCTGATGCGTTCGGCGTGAGGCCAAGCGCGGCGTATGCCTGGACAAGCGGCTCGTCAAAGTCTTCAAAGGTCGACTGCTGGGATGATTCAGGCTCTGGTGGTGAGTCCGATAGGTGCTTTCCAATCAACTCTTCGAATGCCTCTGCAACGCGTTCGCCCATGTTCCAAGTCGCCATCTGCAGGGCAAACTGTGCTGTCGGCAAGCTGTTATTGAATGCTGCGAAGATGCCGGCGATGCCGCCTACCCAAAGCAGCGCGCTATCCTTCTCGGGGTCGATCTTCGTCGGAAAGAAGCCGAGGAAAGCGCCCTTCGCAAAAAGATAGAAGCCGACGGGCGGCCGTCCGAGTTCATCGACCTTGATGCCGGTTTGACTGAGTTGGATGGCTATCCAGAGTTTAACCGTTGCGGTCCATTCGATTTTTGTGAAATCGACGGTTCCCAGCTTCACTCGAGGAGAGTGAAAGTCGCCGAGGCGAAACTTCAATGCGTATGGAAAATTGGAGGGGCCGCAAAAAGGCCCGGCCCATATGATTGAGTAGGGCGCCGAAATGAACTCCCGGAATTCGTCCTGCGTGACTCTACGGACGCCATTTTCCTGGTCTTCATTCGTGTGCTGCGGGTCCTTCGCTCTCTTTGGTTCCGACATAGGAAATCCGTGTGAAGGCGGCATTCCCATGCAGGAGTAGCCGATGATGTCGGCCCAACATTGGACAGCGTTGTCCGATGTCAAGGCATCGAGATGTACATGATGCCCTGCGCGCCAAATTGCCCTGTTCATTCAAGGGGTTCGGCAGCCGTGAGCGTGGATGCTGCGTGGCGGCAGAGAAGCTTTTGGGGCTGTCCGTCCGTCTGTTGGATGAACCGTGCCCGCTCTTGGGCAGTTGCGAAGGCCTGGACGTAGTCCTGCGTGTGGATGCACACATCCACTTCGACGCGGGCCGCTTGTTGTCCTGGGCGGTGCGTGCGCGCGAGGAGCTGCTCCCAGATGGCGCCGTCCGAGGGCGGCGTCACCACGAGATTGCGGCAGAACTGCTGAAGATTCTTCCCCGTCGCATGGGCCTTGATGCTCGCGACGATGGAGCGCCGCCCGCTCTCCTGGAGGATGGCCTCAGACGCCGCGCGTCCCCCTCCGTAGAAGGGCACCCCAGCGGCGCGGGCGATCCGCTCTCCCAGCTCCGGAAACTCCACCCAGACAATCCCCACCTGGGTCCGCGCCCACTCCGCTGCGTCCTGCACGAGGAAGTCTGACACCCACACGGCTTGGGGCTCAGGCTGCACCGCGTCGTGAATCTCCGCCCATTCTGTCCACGTCGTGGCCTGCCAAACCGGTTTGTCGCCCTCGTAGGACGGCACCATGTGCGCACGGATGGCTGCCTTGGTGAGCAGCCCCGGCGAGTCCAGGTGCTCGCGCCGCTCACCCTTCAGCTCTTCCCACACCTCCTTGTTCCAGGCCTTCCGCTTCGCGAACCACTCCTCGATCAGCTCCGGGGGCTCGCCCCGAGGGTAGCGCCAGCGATGGTAGAAGCCGGCTGACAGCTGCCGCGCGCAGGCCATGGCCTGGAGCTGCTCCTGGAACTGCTCCCCATCCGGACGCTCTCCTCCGTGTGCCAGCTCAATGAGCGCCAGCAGCTCAGCAGGCACAGGCCCCGGGTAGCGCGGGCGGATGATGAGCGGCTTGTTCAGGGCGCTCTCGTCAGTGGCGACGATGCCGCGCGTGTCGTTGCGGCGGCGCCGGAAGCCCTCGCGGACGTGCTCGTCGGGCGCGCACAGCCGCTCCAGCGCGCCAGGTGGGGCAATCACCTTGCCCGGGTCCAGCGCCGTGCCCCATTCCTCTACGACGTGGTGGGCCAGAGGCAGGGGCGAGCCCTCGCGCAGCGCCAGCCGCGACAGGTGCGCGTAGTCCTTGATGCTCTTGGATGCGAACGTGCCTGACAGAGCCACGAGCCGCGTCTCCGGACGCTTCTCAAAGTAGCGGAGGAATCGGCCGGTGCGCGAGGCCTTGGGGTCCTTGAGGTTGTGCGCCTCGTTGAGGATGACGAGGTCCGGGCGGATGCGCTCCAGCAGGTCCGTAGCTTCCTGGCTGGAGAGCTTGTTGTAGGTGATGACGTGCAGCACCGGCAGGCCTGGCCGGAACCAGCGACCGCCTGCGAGGTTGGGAAGGCGCCAGTGCGCGCCGTAGTAGTCCCACTCCGCTGTGAACTGAGGCAGCAGGTTGGCCGGGATGAAGAGGCAGGCCACGCGGCAGGCCGGCATCACCATGGGTATGAGGAAGGTGGTCAGCTCCTTGCCGTGCCCCGTGCCGATGGGTCCCAGCAGCCCGCCCACGCGGGACGACTCCAGCAGCGCAAGGGCCTGGACGCGTCGAAGCCGCGTGGGACATGGACGGGCAGGGGACATGGCCGCGCAGCCACACGGGCCTGCAGGGGCGCGCAGCTGGGCCTCCAGCGCCTCGACGTCCGCTGCCGTGTAGGACGCGGCCAGGTCACGGCGGGGCAGGGCGAGGATGCGGGCCAGGTCTGATGACCAGCCCACGGGCGAGCGGCCCGTGCGCGAGTAGTTCTCGGCTACCTGGGACACGTCGCCCGGAGGCGGAGACGGCGGCAGGGGCACGCCAATGCGCTGGAGGAGCTTCATGGGCGGCCCTCGTTACCGAACGCCCCGGACGAAGTGCCCCGTGCCGCACAGCGGCTCCAGGGCCTCCACGGCCACCTGCATCAGCTCGCTGCCGGCCACGCCCAGGGCGGCGTAGGTGCCGGGTTCGGGGGGCTCGGCGCGGATGGTGGCGGCCAGGACGCCCTTCCACTTCCCATAGGCCAGGGGCGAGTCGTTGGGGGCGACGCGGATGTCCACGACGCCGCACTCCTGCTCAATCTTCGCCACCATCCGGCCCACGTAGCCCGCCAGCGGCTCGGCGGGGCAGTTGGGCACGCAGTCCACGAACAGGGACAGGCTGGCCTCGGCTGGCCGCGTGGGCTCGCCAGCGCGGGCGGCCTCCATCTCCGCCTTCGTCCGGCGCTTGCGGCGCGGAGCCTCGTCGCTGGTTGCCTGGGTGGGCTGCTCGGGCGCGGGGGCGGATGCCAGCGTCGGGTTGCTCTTGGGGGCGTCCGGAGGCAGCACCGCCGCCAGCTCCAGCTCCGGAGCGGCCTGGGCGGGCGCTGGCGGCGTCGTGGGGGCCGTCGCAGGCGCGGACGTAGCGGGCTGCGCGGGCGGAGTCTGGGGCTTCAGGATGCGATCCATCAGGGCCATGGGCTTGCTTCCTTGCGACTGCGAGTTGAGGCACTGCGCCTGGAAGGAGCACCCGCCGTACTTCTGGCAGGCGCTCCAAGTGGGTTTGACCTGGCTGGGGGACGCGGCGCGCGCGACGTCGCGCATGCGGCGCGCCATCAACTCAACGTGCGTGTGCCACTCCTCGCGGACGTGCTCGACGCTGACGGTGGCGACGACGGAGCGGGCGAGCTTCGGGCCGTGGGTCTGGAAGTAGAGGTGCTCCAGCTCCAGCCGCTTCAGACCCGGGAAGCGCTCGGCGGCGAGGACGGCCCAATAGCCGTAGCCCACCATCTGGATGCCGGCGTCATGGGCGGCGGATGCGAGTTGCTCGGGCGCGGCGGCGTAGCTGGCGATGGACTTCGTCGTCTTGTGGTCCGTGACACGCAGCACGCCCTCGGCGAGGCGTCGCGGGTTGACGAGGTCGATGTAGCCGGTGAGCGGAATGCCGTCAGCGAAGAGCGGGGAGGGCTGGCCAAAGTGCTCCTCTACAAAGAGGTCAGGACCTGGAGCGGGGAGCAGGTGCCTGCCGGCCGCCGCGATGGCGCCCAGGACGTCCTCGCCTGTGCGCAGGAAGTGCTCAAGTTGGGCGTGAACTGCGGTGCCAAGGTCCCGGGCCTTGAGGGGCCGCTCAGGCAGCCGCAGGACCTTGGCGAAGAACCACGCACGCTCGCAGAGCACGAACTTTCGCAGCTGCGAGACGGATAAGTGATGCAGGATACCACCGTCGACAGCATTCAGCTTCGGCCCTTCGACGGGTGGACTCACCCTTACTCAATGGGGGCAGTTTTAGAAGACCACAATCGAAAGGTTGCTGAACTCACGATCAAACGGAATGATGCCCAATTGCGGCTTGCCGCGATCTGGAGCACTGCTCCCCGTGGACAGATAAGTCGCGACTGAGGGAAACTATGAGTCTCACCAAGGATCGAAAAGCAGACCTGAAGAAGTCGGCCATGGATGCACAACGTGAACTGGTCCGACATAGCCAGGAGGAGATACTGCCCAGTGTGATGGTCCCGGTCCATCCGTCTGACCTTCTTGCACTGCTAGATGAGAACGAGCGTCTTTGGGCGGCGCTGATGACAGAGCATGGCATTGGCGGAGACGAAGAACTCGTCCACTACGTGCCGAACGACGAAGGGTACGCGCGCCCGTCAGTCCCACTTAGAACTTTGGTCGGCAATGATCGCTATCCCGTGCGCCGGTGTAAGGATGGCAAACTCTGGCACCCGTATTTCGTATCATATAATGTGCCAAAAAGATGGGTTTCTGAACCGCTTTCAGACAGACCTGTCTAAGTGGCGCGCCAACGATTCGCACAGAGTGGCTTCTGTGCGCTTTGCTGGTGCATTGTCACGATGAATCGTGAATGACTGTGAGTTGCTGTAAGGGGGTACGCCCGTGAACAGAGCGTGCTCTAACAGGCTGTTGCAGGAGTCTTCATCAGTCCCTGCGCCCCATCGCCGGATGGGCATGGCTTGGGGAGTCCCCTTCAGCAGATATTTCAGAGCGATCCGCGTCGGTTCTTAATAGCCTGCTAGGGCTTGTAGGGTCTTTGTTAGTGAATTTGAATGTGGGACCGTTTCGGGCTTGTAGATGACGATTTGCCCGAAGGTAGACCAAGGAGCCTTGAAGCATTCAGCGCGAAATGGCTCTTGGGAAACAACCACCAGTCGCGAATTGGCTGGGAGTTGGTCTTTGAGCGGAGGCTGAAGCATGTCCATCCAAACAAAGGTCGCGCCGGGAGTTGGTTGGCTTACCTGGAATTTCCTGTTCGAAATGCAGTCTTCAACAATGACGCATGATCCAAGCTCACGAGGCGATAGGCGGCGAAACCGCCGTTGCTCAATGCGGACGGCGACATTTACTGACAGTCTTGATATGCAAATAACGACTGGCGGAGTTGTTCGCTCTTGAATCTCAATTGGATTGACGAACTTCAGATCACAGCGAAACGTGAAGTGGCCGACGCAGTCATCCCCCCCTCCTATGACCTTGAGTGGGGCGACGACATGTTCAAGGTTCTTTCGAACAGCCTCGTCAACGAGATCCTCCAGAGATTTTCGGTCCTCGCGGTTCAAGATCGGAGTCTGAGTGCGATCATGTCCAAATCGGACCTCAGGGGATGTTTTAATGCCTCTAGGCCATGGATCGGCAGCGCAAACTCCATAAGCGTCTGCGGGTACGATAATCTTATCCTCAGGACAGTAAGTGCAGAGTTGTAGGTGTGTGTCCTGTGCAGAAGTGGGCCACCACTCGCCATCATGCGGATCGCGAACTAGGAAAGCGTCTATTCCATTGGCTTTTGCTGTCGTGAGCGCGCCGGATTGATATCCGCGGGTAGTGAAAAACACCCCCTTGCTAGCTCTTGTCTTTTGGACGGTCATTATTAGTACGTCAATGTTTTGGCGTTCGACGTTGCTTTTCCAGTGTTTGCATTCAACTATCGTCTTGTAGTTGTGTGGTCCCTTCTTGAAGTCAAGAAGGACATCAATCTGCCGAGGCGCGCCGTCGGCATCCGTAATGGTTAAGTCGTGGCTGGCGTGTATTTCTTCGACATCCTGGTAAATCCCCTTGATGAATAGCTCAAGCTCTCTCCAGTCGCCTACGATGTTAGAGAAAATAGGCAAGACTTCTCCTTGTTGGTTGCGAAATCCGTTTGATGGTTTAAGTGTGTTGTGTGGTTTTGGGTGGGCGTGGGGTTGTGTCTTGTGGTGTTTTTGATGTGTGTATTGTATATTGTTGCCGGTGAGGTGCTGGAGAGCATTGGCGATGCCGTCGCGCGCCCGTGTTTGCTAAATCTGTGTGTTCGAGGGGAAGTCTCGCACAGGGCTGGACCCTGAGGAAATAGGTGGGGTGACTGTCTCCTGGGGAGCAGTCCGCAGCACCTCCGGCACCGCCCAGACCCGCCGCCGCACGGTGGCCACGCTTTGGATGCGCTTGCGGAATCCGAGGTCACGCAGGACGCTGGCAATCTCCCTGTCCGTTGCCGCGTTCAGGTTGCCCTTCAGGACGCCTAGCGCCTCCTCCGCCACGGTCAGGAGGGGCACGTCTACCGGACGCCGTGAGGGCGGCATGCGCAGCAGCCACTGGACGATGGCATCCCGCTTCCCATCGTTCGGCGTCTCGCTGCGCTCCTTCG
This sequence comes from Corallococcus sp. CA054B, assembly GCF_003611625.1. NCBI lineage: Bacteria > Pseudomonadati > Myxococcota > Myxococcia > Myxococcales > Myxococcaceae > Corallococcus > Corallococcus sp. CA054B. Next base: position 53,769 of record NZ_RAVY01000016.1, on the reverse strand, counting down.
CCTGGGACTCGGCGCGGGGGACCTCCTCCTCCGACAGCCACCACTTCTCGTCCTGGCGGAAGCGCGCCACTGCCTCCGCCCACAACTGCGCGCGGTCTGCCTTCAATGCCTCGATGTCGATGGACGTGCATCGCACCGGCCACCAGCGCCGGTAGCCGCTCGGGTCGTTGCGCAGGTACTCCTCGCTGTTGGTGGTGCCGACGAAGACGCACCGCCGCGCCGTGCGCACCGTCACGCGCCCATAAGGCGGCCGGTACGTGTCCTCGCTGCGCGACACGTAGGCTTTGAGAGCCTGGACGTCCGCCGCGCGCCGGACGGCGTCCAGTTCCGCCAGCTCGATGATCCAGAACTGGGAGGCAAGCGCGGCGGAGTCCTTGTGGCCGATGTCCAGCGTCGCATCGCTGAACCACTCGCCCGCCAGCACGCGAAAGGCAGTGGACTTCCGGAGCCCCTGGGCGCCCTCCAGGATGAGCACCGTGTCCACCTTGCAGCCTGGCCGCAGCGCCCGTGCCACGGCGCTGATGAGCCACTTGGGGCCGATGGTGCGTAGGTGCGTCATGTCGCCCGTGGCGCCCAGGTAGTGCTCCAGGAAGGTGTCGATGCGCGGCCTCCCATCCCAGGCGAGGCCCTCCAGGTAGTCGCGGAGCGGGTCGTAGGCGTTGGCATGAGCGACCTGGCGAAGCACGTCGCGCACCTGGGCGGGGCGAGGCATGAGACCCAGGCGCCCGTAGCTGCTGCCCTGGACCCAGACGGCAATCTCCGTGTCCAGGTCGTCCTGTCGCACGTCCGCGCGCAGGGGGCTGCCCGCGAACTCGATTTCCTTCGAGGTCTCGTTGAAGCGCAGCGTGCCCCGCCACTCGGGCGAGCGCAGCAGCACCATGGATAGGTTGGCCTCGCAGTTGCGCAGCTTCTTCTCCCCGTCCCGCGTCTCGTAGGTGAGCAGCTCCTTGCCCCAGGCCTCCGGCGTCTCTTGCCCCTCGTCCACGGGCGGGAGCTTCTCGGCGGACGTAGGCGCCCCCAGGGGCGTGCCCAGCAGTGCCACGAGGTCGTGGTTCGCCGCGAGCCGCTTCGCGTCGCGCTCAGCCTTACGTGCGCGAGCCCGGTGCAGCTTCTTCAGCGCCTCCGCCACCAGGTGCTCAGTCCCTTGGCCCCAGTCCGTCACGGCGAAGCACGGGCGCAACAGCTCCACGATGGCCACGTCCGGCGTGTCGTTGGGCAGGCAGAAGGCCACGGTGCTCATGAGCTGCTGCAGGGACGTGTCCTGGCTGCCTCGCGGCGCCAGCGGCTCGCCGAGAAGCGCCCGGCCAACGAGCGGCTTGTTCTCCGGACGCGCATGGCGGCGCAGCAGCGTGGCCAGGTGCTGCATGTCCACGGTGGCCAGTGGCGGCGCCGGCGCAGCGCTCGCGTGTGACGACCCCAGCAGGGCATCCACGTCCAGCGGCTTGCCTTCCGTGCTCTCCGCGAAGCACTCGGCACCTTCGGGCGCGTCGGGCAGGTAGTAGAGCCGGGACAGGTCCTTGGTGGTTGGATCCGCCGGTATGTGCAGCATGGCCAGGGCAGCTGCTCGCACGGCTGGCCACTCGCGCGGCAGCACCGGACGGCTCAGCGGAATGACAAGCCGCATGCAGAAGTCTGGTGGCCGGTGGCTGTGCGTGGTGTGCAGGGCGTAGGCGTAGCTATCGCGCTCCAGCACTTCTAGCGGCGCCAGTTGCTCTGCCTCCAGATGGTCCAAGTCAAAGACAGCAAGCGTGATGGCGTGCACGAAGTCGTTGCCGCGTCGCTCGCCAATGTCCACGGGGCTCCAGGCTGGGCCATTCTTCGCTGGGCACCGGCCAGGGCAGGGCGTCTGCGGGCATTTGCTGCGGCGATGGGTGGTGAGCAGTGCGCGCAGCCGCGTCCAGTCCCAGTCCTCGACGCGGGGCGTGTTGTCCTGGGCGGATTCGTAGAATGCGACTTTCATGGGTGATGTGTGCTCCAGCCGTGTGGCAGCGGGGTCGTCCAGCACGGACGACGCCCTTCGCTGTCTCAATGGGGGCACTTCCTACGGGTGGCGTGACGCGGCAGGGACGGCCGAGTCACACGGCAACACCACACACAGGGGTCGTTGTCCTATCTCCTATTGGTTCTCGCGCGTATATATGTAGTTCTCTCTCAAGCTCTCTATGAAAGAGAGAGAACGAGAGTGATAGGTGTGTGGCGGGTGTGTTGGGCTCGCCGCCCTGCCTTGCGGTGCCGCTTCCAGCGCCTGCGACGAAACACCCGCGAAAAGCCACGGCCAGAGTTCGCCCCCATTTGCAGGGGAGGGGCTGGAGACCTGCCGGGTGATGGCGGCACGGAGGCCGTGTCAGACGGCGATGTTACTCCCCAGGTCCTGGCCGTTGGAGGCAACCATGCGAGTCCATCCGGACACAGCAAGTCGGCACGCCCTGTATCCCTCCATGTCACAAGTGCGTGGATGTTTCACGCATAGCGGAGGCGTGCCCTCCCTGCGTGACATGGCAGGTGTCTTGCTGGGCGCTGCGCACATTGTCGCATGGGGAACGGCGTGTTTCTTAACGCACGAGAGGGGCAAGGCGTGAAGAAGGGCAGTGCAGCGAAGCGGGAGTCTCATGTTTCACGCAGTGGAGCGTCGCGGCCGAGCCCGGATGAGCTGGTGAGCGAGATTCACAGGCGCCATGCGGCGGGCGAGCCCGGGCGGGCCCGGCAACTGGTGGACGCGTTGCTGCGCCTGCTGGAGCCCCAGCTGCGGCGGCAGGCCCGTGGCTACGAGAAGCTCAGCGGCTCGCTGCTGGAGGATGACCTCGTCCAGGTGGCGCTCCTCGAAGCGCTCAAGGCCGTGGAGACGTACAAGCCCGAGAAGCGCGGCCGGCAGACGTTCTCCACCTGGGTGGAGTGGCGTGCGCGCCGGGCCATCATGGAGCAGATCCGCCTGCACTATGCGGACGTCCGGCCCTCAGACGCAGCCCAGCGCGGGCGCAAGGGCCAGCCGAAGACGCGGCCCATGCCGCTGGTGAGCCGCGACGACGCGGCCGAATCGCTGCCCGGCTCGCTGACGCAGATGCACGACGCGGCCTTGGCGCTGGAGGTGGCTACCGTCGAGGAGCTGTACGCCCTGCGCGAGGAGTGCGCGCGGCTCCGGCGCGAGGTGCTGAACCTGGACCCCAAGCTGCGGGAGTTGGTGTCCCGCGTCCACGGCATGGCGCACCTCCAGCCGGAAATCCTCCCCTCGCTGCCGCTCACGCAGATGCAGGTGCTGCTGGCCAGCTTCAGTCCGGAGGATGTCGAGGAGGCGGTGGCCTCACTCTCCCCGGACGTGAAGGCCATGCTGCATGTCGCGCTACGCGCCAAGCCCGAGGAGCGATTCGCCACGGCGGCGGGCATGCGCGACGCGATGCGCGTTGCCCTGGCGAGGCGGCACCCGGGCTACGGTCGGCAGGAAGCCGCAGCGGAGTGGGCCCAGGTGCTGGCCGAGGGCAGCGTCCTTCGCGACGAGGTGGAGTTCGGCGAAGAGCGCTTCTTCCCCGAGGGGCTGGAGGCCCACGAGTTGGAGGGCCTGAAGCGGGAGTAGGGCTTCAGCGCGCCAGGGCCGAGGCAACGTGGAGGAGGGCCGTGAGGTCCTCCGCGTCCAGCTTGCGCGCGAGGTGGAGGAGGCGCCGCAGCTCCGGGGTGTCCTCTTCCTTGGGCTTGGGCTTCGTACCCTTGCGCACGTCGCCCGTCGCGGTGAGCCCCATCAGCTTCTCGGGCGACACCCGCAGCTCGCGGCAGAGGCGGTAGAGGGAGGGGACGCTGGGGAGCATCTTTCCGCGCTCCAGGCGGTTGTAGACGGGGTGCACCAGTCCAATGCGCTCCGCGACTTCGGCCTGCGTCAGGCCCAGGTGCTGGCGGGCGGCGCGGGCCTCCGTGCCGATGGTGATGCCGAGTTCCTCATTCATGGCGGGCGCAGCGTAACCGAGGGCGCGCACGGCCGGGCCGCTTACCGGGGCTCGGGAGTGTGACCCATCAGCTCGTCTGGGGGGACGCCCAGTGCGCAGCACAAAGGTCGGCCAAGGGTGGATGCTGGAGGTCAGGTGGAATTGGATGGACTCCATGAGTCGTTTCTGGAGGGCTCGTCCAGAGGGAGGGATTCCCGGGCTTCTCACGCTTCTGTTAGGGTCCGCGCCCCGCTGGGAGGACGCCGGATGGAAAAGGCCAGGGAGCCCGAAGGAAGGACGCCATGATGCGGGGGCCACCTCCGGCCGTGCTGTCTCCTGGAGCCCAGGTGCTGGGCTACACGGTGGAGCGCCAGCTGGGGCAGGGCGGCTTCGGCACGGTGTACCTCGCGCATTGTGAGGGCCAGCGCTTCGCCCTGAAGCTGCTGCACCTGCCGCGCGTGGGCGAGCGGGCGGAGCGCGAAATCTCCATTCTCACCCGCCTGCACTTCCCCAACGTGGTGCGGATTCTGGGCCATGGCTACTGGCCGGTGGCCCAGCCCCAGTTCGCCGTCATCGCCATGGAGTACGTGGAAGGGAGTCAACTGGACGCGTGGGCCGACGCGGAGAACCCCACGGCGAGGCAGGCGGCGCGCGCGCTGCTGGGCGTGGCACGGGCGCTCGCCGCCGCCCACGCGGAAGGGGTGGTGCACCGGGACGTGAAGGAGGCCAACGTCATGGTTCGCGCCTCGGACGGCCTGGCCAAGCTGGTGGACTTCGGCATCGGCGACTACACGGGCGCGCGTGAGCTGACGGCGGACATCCTGCCGCCCGGGACGGTGGACTACCGCTCTCCGGAGGCGTGGCGCTTCCTGCGTGCTCACCTTGAGGCACGGGATGCCCGTTACACAGCGGGGCCTGCGGACGACTTGTGGGCGTTGGGGCTCGTCTCCTACCGGCTGCTGACGGGACGCTTCCCCTTCGATGGCGAGGATGGCGCCAGCTTGACGGAGGCGATTCTCTCCAGTGCGCCCACGCCGCCGCACGAGGAGAACGAGCGCGTGCCTCGGGCGCTGAGCGACGTGTGTTTGCAGCTCCTGGAGAAGACGCCCGAGGCGCGCACGCCCAGCGCCCAGGCTCTCTGCGACTCGCTGGAGCAGGCGCTACGCGGCGCGGACGAGACGTGGGAGGTGCCGCTCTGCGACGCCTACGCCGAGGACTCCGCGACGACGGAGGGCGAAGACATCGATAGCTTCGAGCAGTGGCGGCACCAACCTCGACACCGCCCGCGTCGCGGCAAACGCATTCCCCAGAAACAGGTGCCAGCGGAGGACGCGGCTGTTGCTGCTGACGAGACACCGCCTCCCGCGACGACCGTGCGTGTGACGCCTGCGCGGCGCGGGGCCCTTCGCGCCTGGGCGACTCTCGCAGCGGTGCTCGTCCTTGCGGGGGCAGCGTGGGGCTTCGGGACGTCGCGCGTCGCGCGTCCAGTCCCCACCCGTCAGGAAGTAGCGCCCTCTGGCAAGTCACCTCAAGCTGACCGCGCCGCAGTTCCTACCGGGCCGGAGGCCACCGCTGCGGCCGTCGCTCTCCCTGCGACGCTCCAGGAGGATTCCGCCACCGTGACGACGCAGACCAAAGAGACGCAGCCCCTTCAGCTCCCCTCGAAGCCCGCGAAGAAGGGCATGAGCGTCATGGCCCGCGCGGTGAGCACGGCGGCGGCATGCTCGGCGCTCGTGGGGTGTCCTGGTCCGCAGGTGCGCCCGGCACCTCCTCCGGAGCCGTGCCCAAAGGGTGCTGTGAAGGCCATGGCGAAGCTGGGCATCGACATCGGGGACAGGCACGAAGCCGTTTTCACCCGTGACCGCCCGCAATTCATTTCTGTTCGGGAAGGCCCTGCCCAGGTGTTCTTGTACGGCGATTGGGAGGAAATGCCGCACGGGACAGTTCTGTCTGGTCGGCTAATCGTGCGAGACCGCGTTTACGGGCGACTCACCTCGGCGACTACGCCAAAGGGCGACAGTTTTCCTGTCTGCCTGGAGGTCTACGACGTGAAAGACGGGGAACGAGGAATGGCACGCGAGCCCGGAAACGACTCACCCTCCAATGGCCGTATCTTCACGAGCGAATACGTGAGGGCGGTGAGCGAGTTTGAGTAACAGCACCACCTGGGAGTAATCGCCGAGTGTCATCTTCTTCTTTCGTCGTGCTCCTGGGGCTGCTGTTCGTGGCCGAAACGGCCGTCGCTCAGTCAGAGGGTTCAGCGTCGGTGCCGGGCGCACGACGCATCGAATTGTCGCCGGACGATGTTCAAGTCGCACCCGAGATCGGGATCAGTTCTGGACTCTCGACGGCTCTCTTCTTCGATTCCGACCTGATGCGCGACAGTGTCGAGTTGGAGGGGCGAGATCGCTTTGCACTGGTGGATGTGGGGCAAGCCACAATCCGACTGGTGCCTTCGTCGCGTGTAGCTCCAGGCGAGCGGTTTCGTCTGGTCGTGCGATTCAGGGATGGCGCAGCCCCCTTGAGTGCATTCTTCCTTTTGCGGATCCATCCGGCAAAGGCCGAGTCTCTCATTGAGGTCTATCGCGGAAAGCGAACGATTGAGACGTACCAGCAGGAAGCCCGCGAGGCGCATGCGGAATTGCTGCGCTGCCAAAATGAGAACGCAAGACTGATGGCCGAGCACGATGCTCCGGGAGGGCTGGCGGGCCTGATCTCCACCGGAGGAATGGACGAGCGTGGTGTGGCTGGGCAAGTCGTGACCCTTGAGTTCTCCCAAGTCTCTGGGAGTGACCTGACGGCCTCTTACATCACGAGCTATCGCTCCACTACGGGCGTAGCGGTGGACATCAAGTTGGACGTGAAGGCCGGGGCTCAGCCATGGCTCGCGAAGGGCGCAACGCTCAAAGGCAAGGCTGGCGTGGAGTTGAAGGTGATCCGCGTATGGCAGCGAATGCCAATTCCAGGAGGGAACGTCGGTCGGGTTGTTGTGGAGGCCGAGGCCTCACCAGAAACAACCCGAGGGCCCTTCTCACTCAAGCTCTGGGAGGAAGACGGGCGGCGCACTGTCGTGTTCGGCAACGTGATGTTCCCCTAATCCTACAGCTGCAGTTTGAACCGCGCCTTTCGTGCCCGGTAGTGGCACTGCATGGCCACGGCTTGGTGGTGGCGTCGCCAGCGACTCCACGCCAGGACATGCGCAAGTGGAGCCGCCACGCGCCGCAGGAGAGCCACCAGAAGCGTTCGCACTTCCTGGACGGAGTAGCGGACAAAGGCCGTCAGTGAAGGCCGCGCCGGGCGAGAAATGCTCGCATGGGGTTTCTGCGCCTCGGCAGGCCGAGGGCTTTTGGGGGCAGGCCCTCCTGGAGTTGCTGATTGGCCACGGCACGCGCGGCGGAGAGAAAGACGTGGGCCACCAGGCACAACGTCATGTGCCGATGCCATGCCGTCCAGGTGCGCACCTCGTAGTCGGCCAGGCCCACCTCGTTCTTGGCGGACTCGAAGTCCTCCTCCACAGCCCACCGGCTGCCCGCCGCGCGCACCATCGACTCCAGCGAGGCATTGCGCCTGGCATGGGCGACGTAGAAGGCCACCTTGCCGTCCGCGAGGCCTCTGCGAAATAGCAGCCATCGCGACAGCCCCAGGTGCCTGTTGAGACGCATGCGCGCCCAGTCATAGAGGCGTGGGCCCTTGGTGCCCGCGCCCGCGGACAGACGCGCCCAGTCCTCCGGCGGAACTTCTTGCGCCATGTCGCCCGGCTTCACCTGGTAGAAGCCGCGCCAGACGTGCGTGTTGGAGGCCACCGCCAGCACGTAGGGCTGGTGCAAGTCTTCGAGGAAGCGGCGCAGCGTGCTGTCTCGTCCATAGACTTCGTCCCCCACCACCCACGCAGGCTTCAGTCCCGCACCCAGCGCCCGTTGCAGCATGCCCTGGGCAAGGGCTGGCTTGGATTCAAAGCCCACCTCGTCCGGAATCCCTCCCGCATGGCGGCGGGCAGAGTCCTCCGTCCACGGCTCTGGCAGGTACAGCTCCCGGTCCACCAGCGCATGCCCCAGAGGTGTCACATACGAGAGGAAGACGCCCACCTGCGCATTCTCCACCTTGCCCGCCGTGCCCGTGTACTGGCGCGCGACGCCCACGGACTTCTCTCCCTTCTTCAGGAAGCCCGTCTCGTCCACCGCCAGAATGCCGCCTTCACCCAACGCCCGACGTGCGTACTCCAGCACGTCGTCGCGCACCGCATCCGCGTCCCACTTCGCACGCAGCAGCAGGTGCTGGAAGGCATAGGGCGCTCGATGCCCTGCATCCTCCGAAAGGCCCCACACATTCTTGCGCTGCGCTCGCCCCAGCAGGGCCTTCACGTACTCGACCGCAGTGGCATGCGCCTCGCGCCTGCGGAAGTGCGGCTTCAGCCAGGCGCCTACCGCCTCCAGTTCCGTCACGAGACGGCCAACCAGCCGGACTTCCGGTGCCTGCGCTTCTGTGGCCGATGGCTGCTGCATGGGAAGTCTCGCTCCTCCCCCTCCTGTTTCTTCAACAGGATGAGGACTGCGGAGTCTTCCGAACTACAGCTGTAGGACTAAGGGAGCCCGTTGCTGAGTCCTCGCCGTTGCCTGCTGCGCAGTAACGCAGCGGTAACGCAGTCGAGTGGACTGGTCTGGACGCGCCTGGACGCAGCAGGGTACGGTATCCACAGGGCAGGTGGGGCGTAACCCCTCGGAAGTATTGGCGGTAGGGCACGGGAATCGAACTCGCCAGGGACTGCTCTCGCAGCCCCTCACCGGTTTTGAAGACCGGGCCGGCCACCAGGTCCGGAGGCCCTACCGCAGGCGATTACCGCCGCTTTAGCGCCGGTCCGTCAACCACGGTCACGGCTTGCGCGCGAACACCACGGCGTACTCGTCGCAGTTGAACAGCGCGGGCCACTGGAGTTGCTCCGGTGTCATCCGCATCGCCTTGTGCACGTCCGCGCGCACCTGGTGCAGGGATGTGCTCCCCGGATTGCGCTCCAACTGCGTCATGCCCCGCAGCGCCACCAGCGCCGTGTTCACCGCCGGGTACACGTCGTCCGCGATGGACTCCACCTTCGCGTCCTGGAACCCCGCCCGCCGCAGCTCCTCCCGGTAGCGCTCCGTCGACCAGACGTTCTCCTCCGGAAACGCAATCAGTCCCCGCCAGTAGCGGTAGCGCAGCCTGGCCCGCAGCCCTGCGCCCGACTCGCGGTCCGTCTTCTGCGCCATGTCCGCCATCACCAGCCGGCCTCCTGGCTTCAGCACCCGGAAGGCCTCGCGCAGGAAGTCCTGCCGCGTCCGGAAATGCATGGCGGATTCCAGCGCGAACACCACGTCGAACGCCCCCGCACCCGGCAGCGCCGTCGCGCTTCCCACCTCCAGTCGGACCACGTTCTCCAGCCCCGTCAGCTTCACTCGCTCCCGGCCCACCTTCACCTGGTTCGGCGTGATGTTCACCCCGAGGATGCTCGCGGGCTTGAACTCCTCCGCCCACAGCAGGTCCTGGTCCGCGTACCCGAAGCCGCAGTCCAGTACGGCATCCCCAGGTCCCAGCTTCGCCGTCCTCGCCAACAGGCGCGCCATCTCCGCCTGCGCGGACCGGAACAGCTCCCCCACGCGCTCCACGTTGGTGTCGTCCACCTTCTCCACGTGCTTCCAGTAGCCCAGGTTGATCCAGAAGGGCTCCCGGCCCGTCGTCACCCGGATGTCGCTCGGCGTCGGCATCCCCGCCACCCAGGCCCCTGTCTCCTTCGTGTAGAAACGCTCCGGGTCCGCCAGAAACGCACTCTTCAGCCGCGTCGCGACCTGCCTCACGTTGACCATCATCGCCAGCCTCCTGGGCCTTCCATCCGACGGCCGGAACCCTAGTCCTTGTCACGGTGATTCCGGAGCTGGCCTGTCTGCCGGTTTTCACTGGTGAAAGGTGCGGGGACGCCCGCCCTCCGTCCCAGGGGGCGCCTTGTCCGGCGCGTCCTCCGGGCTCCATGATGGGCGCTCTTTTCCGCCATGCGCCGAACCTTCCGTCCCGCCCCCCTGACTCCGGGCTTCCTTTCGGCGTCCGTCCTGCTGCTGTGGCTGTGTCTGTCCTTGAGCGCCGAGGCAGCACCGGCGGCGACGAACGCCAGGCCGTTCCGCGTCGGGCCTCCCGCCGCGTGGGTGAAGCCGCTTCCCATTCCTCCAGACCCCGGCCCGACGCCCGAGGGCGAGGAGGAGACCAGCGTCTCCCGGCTGCTGATCGAGGAGCAGGTGCGCGTGTCGGGGCCTTCGCGCGAGCACTACCTGCACTCGGCCCAGAAGGTCCTCTCGCCGCGGGGCATCGACCGCGTCACGGACATCCAGTTCCGCTTCGATCCGACGTACCAGAAGCTCACCGTCCACGGCATCTGGCGCATCCGCGACGGCCGCCGCGAGGACGTCTTCCAGCCCGCCGAGGCCCGCGTCATCCAGCAGGAGACCGAGCTCCAGAACCGGCTCTACAACGGCACCCTCGCCGTGGTGCCCTTCCTCCGCGACGTGCGCGTAGGCGACACCGTGGAGGTCGCGTACTCCTTCGAAGGCGCCAACCCCGTCTTTGGCGGACGCTTCTCCGACGTCGTCGGCGTGGGCCGTTCCTATCCCGTGGCCCACTTCGCCTACCGGCTGCTGTGGCCCGAAGGGCGGGGGCGCACGCTCTTCATCCGGGACTTCGCCGCGCCGGGCCTGTCGCGCTCGGAGTCGATGCTCAACGGCGAGCGCGAAATCATCCTGGAGCGCCGCCACGTGCCCGCAGTCCGCCACGAGGACGACGTCCCCGGCTGGCAGCCCGTCTACCCGTGGATCCAGTTCAGTGAGTACAGGGACTGGAACGACGTCGCGCGCTGGGCCTCCACGCTGTTCCAGGTGCCCGCGCGTTCGAAGGCGGTGGAGCAGGAGGTCCGCCGGCTTTCGAAGGAGCCCACCCCGGAGGCGCGCTTCTTCGCCGCGCTTCGCTTCGTCCAGGACGAGGTGCGCTACCTGGGCATCGAGATGGGGCCCAACTCCCACCAGCCCCATCACCCCGACGAGGTCCTCCAGCGCCGCTTCGGCGACTGCAAGGACAAGTCGCTCCTCCTGGTATCGCTCCTCAAGGGGCTGGGCATCGACGCGCAGCCGGCGCTCGTGAGCACGGACCTCACGCAGCTGCTGGACGGCTTGCGCCCCACCGCCACCGCGTTCAACCACGTCATCGTCCACGCCACCGTGGCCGGCCGCGAGCTGTGGGTGGACCCCACGGCGACGCTGGAGCGCGGCGGGCTCGACAGCTACGCGCCGCCTTCCTACGGCCGGGCCCTCCTCGTCGCCCCCGGCACCACGGCGCTCACCGTCATCCCCACGCCCACGCTGACGGAGCCCTCCATCTTCGTGGACGAGACCTACGTCGCGATGGACCGCGACGGGGCCGCGACCCTCGACGTCGTCACCACGCGCACGGGGGATGCGGCCAACTCCATGCGCCGCGCGCTCGCGGGCACGTCCCTGTCCGAGGTGTCCCGCCTCTACTTGAACTACTACGCGAAGACGGACGCGAAGATCTCCGTCGCGAAGCCCATGACGGTGGACGACGACGCCGTGAACAACGTGCTCGTCATGCAGGAGCACTACCGCATCGAGGACTTCTGGTCCTCGGGCGGTAGCCGGGAGTTCCGCGCGCATGCCCTGCGCCAGTACCTCGCCGTGCCGAACTACTCCCACCGCGCCTTCCCGCTGGCGGTGGAGCACCCCGTCTTCGCCCGCCACCGCATCACGCTGAGGGCCGGCGAGCTGCCCCCCGTCAAGACGGAGTACGAGGTCGTGGACGGTCCGGCCTTCCGCTTCGTGGCCGACACCCGCGCCCGAGGCCAGACGCTGCTGCTCGACTACAGCTACCGCAGCACCGCGGACTCGGTCCCGCCCGAGCGCATCGCCGAGTACGTGAAGGCCGTGCGCGACACCGAGGCGCAGCGCGGCTACGCCATCCAGCTCAGGAGCCGGGCCGCCCGCCGCCAGGGCTCCGCTCCGTCCGGCGAAGGGGGGATCCTCTTCCTGGGCGTCGTCGCGACGTGTCTCGTGCTGTGGTTCGTCATCGCGCAGGGCGGTCCGGTGGGGCTCTGGCGCAAGGGCCGCGCCTGGGGCCGGCGCCGCGCCTTCGCGCGCAAGTTCGACGCCGACCATCGGGGCGACAGCGCCGGATCCGCCATCCCCATCACCAGCGCACAGGAGCTGCTGTCCAAGCTGGACCGGCTGCGCTGCGCCTGTGGAACCACCAGCGAGGCTCCCCGGGACTCGCTCCGCCACGAGGCCGTCGTCCTGGGCGAGCGTCACCTCACCCTGGTGCAGTGGCAGTGCCCCGCCTGCGCCCGCGCCCGCCGCGCCTACTTCGAGGACAAGGGCTCGCGCGCCGCCTGACGTCTACTGACAGATGCCCGGGCAGTCCGCGCTGCCCCTGGGCTGGCACGTGTCGGACGGATCATCCACGCAGGTGTTCCCGGACACGTTCCCCGCGCAGCCCCCGAAGAGGCCGCCGCAGCACTCGACGTACCCCTCCGGCACGTCACACGGCGTCGGGAAGGACTGGCACGTCTCGCTGTCCGAGCGCGCGAACACCACCACCTGCGGACACGTGCGCGGCTCTTCGTTGTCGTCGCCCAGGCAGCCCGTCAGGCCCAGCACCGCCATCAGCCCCAGCTTCGTCCATGCATGCATGGCGCGCATCAGGGCAGGGGAGGACAGGGCTAGGGGCTGTCCCTGATCTCCGGCCCGAAAATCAACCTGGTGGATCAAACACGGGCGTTGGACCCGGCCTTGAGGGGCACCAGGAGGTTGCCAGCCAGCGTCAGGCATGATCAACGCTGGCTGTGCGCCGACATGAACTGAGCGATGCCGAGTGGAGCCGCATCAAGCCCTTGCTGGGCTCGCGTAGCGGCCCACCCTCGAAGCGAGGGGACCGCGACTTCATCAACGCCGTCATCTGGCGCGTGAAGACTGGGGTGCAATGGCGGGACCTTCCGGAGCGATTCGGCCACTGGAAGACCGTCTACAACCGCTTCCACCGCTGGGCGCAAGTCGGGCGCTGGGAAGCCATCTTCAAGGCCCTGCGACTTCCGGTGGATGAGCTCGGCTCGCTGGCAGACGCTTCCGTCGTCCGGGCGCATCAGGACGCCTCGGGCGGAAAAGGGGGGTCCGAAGAAATGCTCTGGGGCGTTCTCGAGGAGGTTTTTCAACGAAAGTTCACGCCGTCACAACGGCGGGCGGTAAGCCGCTCCACCTCGAAATAACGCCCGGCCAGCAACATGAGTCCACGATGGCCGAGGAGTTGTTGGTGCACGCCGAGGGCAAGGCCTTCATCGCGGACACCGGTTACGACGCAGAGCGCATTCGCGCCAACGCCCTGAAGGTGGGAATGACGCCTGTCATTCATCCCCATCCCAGCAGGAAGCAACCGCCTGCGCTGGACCGCACCCTCTATCGGTTGCGCTACCGGGTGGAGTGCTTCTTCCACGACCTCAAGCGCTTTCGGGCTGCGGCCACCCGCTACGACAAGACGGCGAAGAGCTACCTCGCCGTCCTGCACGTTGCTTCCATGCTTCTTTGGCTGCGGTAATCAGGGACAGCCCCTAGTCCAGACCCCGCTCCCACAGGTCGTCTTCATCCAGACCCATCAAGTGACCGACTTCGTGCATCACCGTGATGCCAATCTGTTCGATCAGCTCCTCGCGGGTGCGCGCGAAACGCTCCAGGTTCTTCTGGTACAGCACGATGGAGGGCGGGAAGTGATCAGCCGCGTCCATCACGCTGCGCTCGCCCACGGGCGTGCCCCGGAACACCCCCAGGATGCACGGCGACAGCGGCGGCTGCTGACCCAGCAGGTCCTCATCCGACGGCAGGTCCTCCACCGCCAGCGTCACATTGTCCATGTACTGCTTCACCTGCGAGGGCAGGGCGCGCATCGCGTCCTCCACCGCGCGGTCGAACGCCTCCTCCTCCAGGGCGACCGGCGGCGGCAGCTCCTCTGGCGCCAGCGTCTGCGCCCGTAAGAAGCGCTTCTTCGCCTCCTTCGCATCCCCGCGCCGTTCGGCGACGAGCCCCAGGTAGTGGTGCGCCCACGCCTCGTCCGGAGCGTCCTTCAGCACCCGCTCGAAGGCCTCCTGCGCGGGCGCGAAGCGGCACAGCTCGAACAGCGCGATGCCCCGCTCCAGCTGCGCGTCCGGCGAGCGCGGCATGTGCGTCAGCGCCTGGTCCAGGATTTTCAGCGCGGACTCGCACTCCCCCAGCTGGTTGAGGCCCATGCCCTCCAGGAGGAGGAACTCGTAGACGAGCTCCACGTCGTCGTCCCGCTGCGCCAGCTTCCGCCCGCGGCCGCACCACTCCAGCCCCTCCTCCACCGCCTCGCGGTCCTCGCCAGTGCGGCAGACGAGGAATTCCGCCGCGCCAAAGAGGATCTCCAGGTCTTCCGGGGCCATCTTGAGGGCCGCGCCATAGGCCTTGCCCGCGTCCTCCAGGCGGCCCACCTCCACCAGCGCGGCGGCCCGGTAGTGCAGGGCTTCTGCTGAGTCTGGAACGTCCCGGAGCAGGGCGTCGGCGCTGGCGAGCGCGGCCTCGAAGTCCCTCGCCTCGAAGGCGTCCGCGACCCCCTCCAGCCGCGCGTCCAGGTCCCGCGCCTCCCCTTGCTTCGCCATGCGCTTCGCCATACGGGCAGGCAGCTAAGAAGCCGCCCTTCGCGTTGTCAACGACCGGCGTCGCTGTTACCTTCCAGCGCCCCGTTTCGGCCCGAACCCCGTGAACATCCTGGTCGTCGACGACGATTACGAGCTGTGCACCATGCTCTCTCGCTACCTGGAGATGCATGGCTACACCGTGTTCTCGGCGTCGGACGCGCTCCAGGCGCTGGACATCATGGAGCGTCATCCCGTGGGGCTGGTCATCACCGACTACCTGATGCCCCACCTGGACGGCATCCACTTCACGGAGATGCTGAAGGCGGACCCCCGCTTCCAGAACATCTCCGTCCTGATGATGACCGCCAGCACGGACGAGAAGATCTCCGACCGGGGCCTGCGCAAGGGCGTCGCCATCACCCTGCAGAAGCCCCTGGACATGGGGCAATTGCTCAACCTCGTGCGCTTCGCGGAGTAGGGCCTTCCCGGGCCCCCCACCCGGGCGGGCCGGAAGGCGTCCTCAGGCCCACACGCCTGCCCCTTTCCGTTGACATCGTTGATGCGGCCCTTATGTTGGCGCTCGACATGGCCGAGTGCTAACGGCCATCCCCATTCGTAGAAATTCCCCAAGTATTTTAGGAGGTTGCGATGGCAGCGAAGGAAATCTTCTTCCATCAGTCGGCGCGCGATTCCATCCTGCGCGGCGTCCGGATCCTCGCGGATGCGGTCGCGGTGACGCTCGGTCCCAAGGGCCGCAATGTCGTCATCGAGAAGAGCTTCGGCTCGCCCACCATCACCAAGGACGGCGTCACCGTCGCCAAGGAGATCGATCTCGAGAACCGCTTCGAGAACATGGGCGCGCAGATGGTGAAGGAGGTCGCGTCGAAGACCTCCGACAAGGCCGGCGACGGCACCACGACGGCGACCGTGCTCGCGCGCGCCATCTATGAGGAGGGCCTGAAGCTGGTGGCCGCCGGCCACAGCCCCATGGACTTGAAGCGCGGCATCGACAAGGCCGTGGAGGTGGTGGTCGCGGAGCTGAAGAAGATGTCCAAGACGACCACGGACAAGCAGGCCATCGCGCAGGTGGGCACCATCTCCGCGAACGGAGATGAGACCATCGGCCAGACCATCGCGGACGCGATGGAGAAGGTCGGCAAGGAGGGCGTCATCACCGTCGAGGAGGCCAAGGGCCTGGAGACGACGCTCGACGTGGTGGAGGGCATGCAGTTCGACCGTGGCTACGTGTCGCCGTACTTCGTCACGAACCGCGACCGCATGGAGGTCGTCATGGACGACCCCTACATCCTCATCAGCGAGAAGAAGGTCTCGTCGATGCAGGACATGATCCCCGTGCTGGAGCAGGTGGCGCGCTCGGGCAAGCCGCTGCTCATCATCGCGGACGACATCGAGGGCGAGGCCCTGGCCACCCTGGTGGTGAACAAGATCCGCGGCGTGCTGAACGTGGCCGCGGTGAAGGCGCCGGGCTTCGGCGACCGCCGCAAGGAGATGCTCAAGGACATCGCCACGCTGACGGGCGGCATGGTGGTGAGCGAGGAGCTGGGTCACAAGTACGAGAACCTGACCCTCACGGACCTGGGCCGCGCCAAGCGCATCACGGTGGACAAGGACAACACCACCATCGTGGACGGTGCCGGCCAGAAGGCGGACATCGAGGGCCGCATCAAGCTCATCCGCACCCAGATCGAGACGGTCACCAGCGACTACGACCGCGAGAAGCTCCAGGAGCGCATGGCGAAGCTCGTGGGCGGCGTGGCGGTCATCAACGTCGGCGCGGCGACCGAAGTGGAGATGAAGGAGAAGAAGGCCCGCGTGGAGGACGCGCTGCACGCGACCCGCGCGGCCGTCGAAGAGGGCATCGTCCCCGGCGGCGGCGTGGCCTACATCCGCAGCCTCAAGGCGCTGGACGGCCTGAAGCTGGGCGGTGAGCAGGACTTCGGCGTGGACATCATCCGCAAGGCGCTGCAGGAGCCGCTGCGCAAGATCTCCAGCAACGCCGGCATCGAGGGCGCGGTCGTCATCAACAAGGTGAAGGAAGGCACGGGCGCGTTCGGCTTCAACGCGCGCACGGAGGTCTACGAGGACCTGGAGAAGGCCGGCGTCATCGACCCGACGAAGGTCGAGCGCACCGCGCTGCAGAACGCCGCCTCCGTGGCGTCCCTGCTGCTCACCACCGAGGCGATGATCGCCGAGCGCCCCAAGAAGAAGGCCAAGGGCGGCGCGGGCGGCGGCGCCATGCCGGAGTACGGCGGCGACGACATGGACTACTGAGCCGGCTTGACGGCTCCGTAGCTTCGTAGGGTTTCCGGCCCCGGTGGGCCTCGCGAGAGCGGGGCGCCCGGGGCCGGAGTCTTTTCAGGAGGCGGTCTTCTTGAAGGCCAGGCTCAGCTCGCGGCTGAGCGCCGTGGTGTCGGAGAGCAACTTGGGCAGGCACGCGGCGGCCCCGGCGCGCAGCGACGCCAGCGCCGTGTCCATGGTGAGGTGCTCGGCCAGGACGACGAAGGGCGCGCCCTGGCTCAGGGCCCGGGCCAGCTCCAGCGCCTTCTTGCCGTAGGCGGGCGCGAAGTCCCACGACACCACCACGCCCACGGGCGGCTCCATCGTGGCCACCTCCGCGCCCGCGATGATGCGCGCCTCCAACCCCAGGAGGGCCAGCGCCTCCGAAATCAGCCGCGCGGTGGCCGGGTTGTCCTCCAGCACGTCCACCCGGCGCACGCCAGCGCTGGGAGCGGGGACGGGCGGCGCGGCCGGCGTATACAGCGCCTGCCGCAACAGCGCGCGCACCTGGCGGATGTCGTCGAAGGGCTTGAGCAGGTAGTCCACCACGCCCAGCTGGAGCGCCTGCTGCGTCGTCACCAGCGAGGGGTAGCCCGTCATCAGGATGACGCGCGACGCGGGGTCCAGCTTCCGCGCGTGCTGGGCCAGCTCCAGGCCGGAGATGCCAGGAAGGTTCTTGTCCGTGACGATGAGGTCCACGCGCGACGAGCGGAGGATTTCGAGCGCGGCCTCGCCCGTGGCCGCTTCAATGACCTCACACTCCTTGTCCATCAGGTCCTTGAAGACCATCCGGATGATGCCCTCGTCGTCCACCACCAGCAGGCGCTTGCGCGGCGGGCGCGGCGCGTCCGTGGGCGGGAAGAGCACGCGGAACACCGTGGCGGGAGGCGGCACCTCGCGCAGCGTCGTGGGCGGCACCAGGGCAATCTGCGCGTGGTGCTCCTGCGCGATGCGGCGACAGACGGCGAGCCCCAGGCCCGTGCCGCGTTTGCTGGCGGAGACGTAGGGCTCGAAGATGCGCGTCTTGAGCTCGTCCGGGATGCCCGGTCCCCAGTCGGACACGTAGAGGGCCGCGGACGCGCCTTCGCGCGCGAGCGTCACCTTCACGCGGCCCCGGCCGGACATGGCGTCGCGGGCGTTGTTGAGCAGGTTGAGCGTGAGCTGTTCAATCAGCCGCGCGTTGCCCTGGATGGTGAGGTCCTCGGGGGCCTCCACCTCCAGGGAGATGCGCGCCGAGTCCGGGTTGACGCTGAACACCTTCGCCGCCGCCCAGATGGGCGCGGCCAGGGACAGCCGCTGCTGCGGGGCCGGCCGCTCGCTGGCCAGGCGGATGAAGTCGGAGACGATCTGCTCCATCCGCTCCACCTGCGCGAGCAGCAGCTTCAGAGGGCCGCTGGAGCCCCCTTCCTCGGCGAGCAGCTGGGCGTAGGCCTTCGCGCCCAGGAGGGGCTGACGCAGCTCGTGGAGCACCTCCGCGGCGACCTGATGGGTATGGGCATTGGCGCGTTGCAGCGCCACGGCCGCGAGCCGTGCCTTCTCCAGGTCCCCCGCGTCCAGGGCCTGGAGCAGCTGCGCGAGCGGCGAGGGGGTCTCCATGCGCGGGAGCATGGCGGAGGCAGGTGTTCACGCGCAACGCACCCCCCGCGGGATTCGGTTGACCGCGCTCGCGACCGAACGGATGCTCGCGCACGCCCTCCAGCCCGGCCTGACGGAACTTGCTGCTGCCCGCTCGCCCGCTGGGGACTCTCCCTGTCGCTGAGGTCCTCATGCCGCAGACGAACCCGTTCCACTCGCTGGTGCCCCGGAAGCTGACGGACTCCGAACTGGCCCGCTCCATCCGGCTCAACATCGAGGCGGAGCTGGACGCCATCAACCTCTACGCCGCGCACCTGGACGCGACGGACAACGAGGAGGCGAAGGCCATCCTGCGGCACGTCATGGACGAGGAGCGCGAGCACGCGGCCCTCTTCTGGCAGCTCATCGCGCGGTTGGATCCGGAGCAGGCCCAGCACGACCGCGAGGCGTCGCAGAAGTACCGCCTCATCACCACCGGCGCCTCCCACGAAGAGGTGGAGGCGGTGAGCGAGGGCGGCGGCAGCGAGGCCGCCGAGGTGGAGCTGCCCAAGCGGCTCACCGTGGGCAGCCTGCGCAAGTAGCGCGCGCGTCCGGCCTTCAGCCCTGGCCCTGCGGGGGCGGGGGATTCTGACGGCGCTCGGCCGGGGTGGCTTCCAGGTCCTGCGCCGCCATGTAGACGACGTTCCGGGTGCCACGCTTGCCCCGGTACATGGCCCGGTCGGACAGGTCCAGCAGGTGGTCCTTGTCCTGGGCGTGCTCCGGGAAGCTGGCCACGCCGATGCAGGTGGTGAGCTTGAGCGCCAGCCCCTCGCGGCCCAGGAACTGATGGGTCTCCATGGTGCGGCGGATGCGCTCGGCGACCTTGAGGGCCCCGCCGGAGTCCGTGCCGCGCAGGAGTACCACGTACTCGTCGCCGCCGAAGCGCGCCACCACGTCCGGGTCGCGCACGCAGCCCTTGAGCACGCGCGCGGCCTCCACCAGCACCCGCGAGCCCACCAGGTGCCCGTGCGTGTCGTTGATGGCCTTGAAGCGGTCCAGGTCCAGGAACAGCAGGGAGAAGGGGCGCTCCGTCTGGAGGGCCTCGTTCACCTCGCGGTCCAGCACCAGGTGCAGGTAGCGCGTGTTGAACAGGCGGGTGAGGTCGTCGACGTAGGCCAGGTCCTCCACGGCGGCGAAGCGGCCCAGGTTGCGCAGGGCCAGCGCCCAGTTGCGCACGAGGAAGCCCACCGTCTCCGCGTGGTG
Source organism: Corallococcus sp. CA054B (assembly GCF_003611625.1). Classification (NCBI taxonomy): domain Bacteria; kingdom Pseudomonadati; phylum Myxococcota; class Myxococcia; order Myxococcales; family Myxococcaceae; genus Corallococcus; species Corallococcus sp. CA054B. The sequence continues at coordinate 34,080 of NZ_RAVY01000016.1, read as the reverse complement.
CTCCGCGGGCGCACTGTCGTGGAAGAGCACCGCGTGGCCCAGCACCAGCTCTCCGTCCACGGCGGGGAAGGAGAGGGTGCGCGGCCAGGGAGCATGAAGCCCGTCGAGCTCCACGGGCGTGCGCGTGCCCGCGAGCCGCTCGATGAGCTGCGGCACCAGCGCCTCGTGCAGGTCCACCGGCAGTCCGCGCATGCCGTGCGAGCGGAAGCCCGTGCCGTTGGGGTCGCGCTCCAGGAGCATCACCGCGGAGGCATTGGCCATGGACTCCAGCGCGTCCGACGCGGCATTGGACAGCCGCTCGCGGTCGAGCGTGGTGGCGATGCGCTGGCCCGCCTCCAGGAGCGCGACGTGCTGGCGCAGGGACGCGTTCTCGCGCATCAGGTCGCGCGTGGTGAGCGCGCGGCGCAGCGCGTGCTCCAGGGCCTCCGGCGCCACGGGCTTGACCAGGTACTCCGCCGCGCCGCTCTTGATGGCGCGCACCGCGGGGGCCACCTTGTCCAGGCCGGTGATGACCAGCACCTCCACGCCGGGGTAGCGCTCGCGCACGTGGCGAAGCACCTCCATGCCGTCGCCGCCGGGGAGGATGAGGTCGGTCACCACCGCGTCGAACCGCTCCGCGGAGAGGGCGGCCTTCGCGTCCGCCACGGTGGGCACCGCCGTGACGAGGTGTCCCGCGGCCGTGAGGTAGTCGCCGTAGAGGTTGCGGGCGATCTTTTCGTCGTCGACGAGGAGCAGTCGCGCCATGACTGTTCAGGGCTTAGCACCCAACGCTGGAAGGCTGCTAGGGTCCCTGGCCGTGCCCTTTGAAAGCGGACGGCGGCTCTGCCTGCTGGTGGAGGCCGGTGAGACGCGCTACGCGGTAGAGGCCACGTCCGTCATCGAGGTCGCGATGCCGGGCGCTCGCGGCGCGAGCCTGCGTGGCGTACTGGAAGTGAAGGACCTCGCCGCGCTGCTCGGCGGCCTGCCCGAGGACGTGCCGGGCATGGTGGTGGTCCTGGACGTCAGCCCCACGCTCGCGGTGCGGGTGCGCTCCGTGGTGGAGGTCGCGGACGTCGCGAGGGACCCGTTCTTCCTGCTGCCTCCGGGCCTGGCGGACTCGCTGGCGCCACTGAGCCGGGGCGCGGTGCTGCACAAGGACCGGCTGTACCTGGAGCTCATCGTGGAGGCGCTGCCACACCGGGCGGGCCCCCGCGCGACCCCGCCGGAGCCCCGGCCCGTGCACTGGGCGGACGAGCCTCCGGAGCGGGCGCTGGTACTGGAGTCCCAGGGGGTGCTGTTCGGCGTTCCGCTGGGCAGCGTCTCCCAGGTGGTGCCCCGGGGCGAGGCGTTCAGCGTGCTCCCGGTGCAGAGCGGGCCGGTGGCGGGCGTCTATCCGCACGCGCAGGCGCTGTGGCCCATCTGTTCGATTCCAGCGCTGCTGGGAGCGCCGGCCCGGGTGGAGGAGCTGTTCGTCCTCACGGAGCTGGCGGGGCGGAACGTGGGGCTGGCGGCCACCCGGGTGCTCGGTGTGCTGCAGAAGTTCAAGCCGGCCGAGCTTCCCGGAACGTTCCGGGCGCCGGGGCTGCCGGATCCGGTGATGTTACTGGACCTGCAGCGCATGTTTTCTTGATCGGCCCAAAGCGCGAATCCTAAGCTTCTCCGATTGACACAGGGCGTGCAGGCAGGCTTGCTCGCCCGAAATCTCAAACGAATTCAGGGGGGTATGCGCCCCCCGAGGCCGGAGCCGATGCCCAAGAATCTACTGATCGCCGACGACTCGCTCACCATCCGCAAGGTGATCGGGATGATCTTCGCGACGGAAGACTTCCAGGTGACCGCGGTGGACAACGGGCTGGACGCCATCTCCCGCACGCGCGAGCTGCGTCCGGATGTGGTGCTCGCCGACGTGATGATGCCGGGCAAGAGCGGCTACGAGGTCTGCGAGGCGCTCAAGAGCGACCCCTCCACGCAGGCCATCCCGGTGCTGCTCCTGGCCGGCACCTTCGAGGCGTTCGACGAGAACCGCGCGAAGGCCGCCCGGGCGGATGACCACATCACCAAGCCCTTCGAGAGCCAGATCCTCCTCGACAAGGTGAAGGCCCTGGTGGGCCAGAAGTCCAACACCATGCCCGCGTCCGCCGCGACGCGCGTGCTGCCCCAGACCGCCGCGCCGGTGGCCCCGGCCAGCGCGCCGCCCGCCGCCGCCGCGCCTCCGGGGGCGCGTCCCGCGGGTGCGCCGCCTCCGGGTGCTGTTCCGCCGGGTGCGCGTCCTCCGGGCGCGGGTGTGCCGCCTCCGGGTGCGCGTCCTCCGGGCGCGGTGCCGCCGCCTCCGGGCGCCGCGCGTCCGCTGCCGGGCGCCGTGCCTCCGGGCGCGCGTCCTCCGGGTGCGCCGCCTCCGGGCGCGATGCCGCCGGGTGCGCGTCCTCCTCCGGGTGCTCCGCCTCCGGGCATGGGCGCGCGTCCTCCGGGTGCGCCGCCTCCGGGCGCGATGCCGCCGGGTGCGCGTCCTCCTCCGGGTGCGCCGCCTCCGGGCGCGCGTCCTCCGGGTGCGCCGCCTCCGGGCATGGCCGCGCGTCCTCCGGGCCCTGGCGCCCCGAACATCCCGGGCGGCTTCCCGCGTCCTCCGGGCGCCGCGCCGCTGCCGTCCGCGCCTCCTCCGGGGGCCGTGCCTCCTGCCGCCCGTGCCCGGGATCCGTTCGGGCTGGGCGCTCCGGCCGCTCCGCCCGCCGCGCAGGCGCGGACGGAGAGCATCCGCATCGAGGACTCGCTGCCCGAGCCCAGCGGCGCGGAGGAGATCTCCCTGGACATCGGCGGTCCCTCGCCGGCGACTCCGCCCGCGCGCGCCCGTCCGGCCGCGGATGGCGGCGAGGCCCTGCTTCGCGAGGCGCTGTCGAAGGCGTCCCGCGAGGTCATCGAGAAGATCGCCTGGGAGGTCGTACCGCAGCTGGCGGAGACCATCATCCGGGAAGAGCTGGAGCGGCTCATCAAGGACCGCGAGACCCAGCATTGATTCGCAGTTCCCCCTGATTCCCCGCCGGCCCCGTCGGGGGCCGGCCGCTCGCAATGACTGACACGACTGAACTGTCCAAGGCCTACGAGCCCTCCGAGGTGGAGGCGCGGTGGTACAACCACTGGCTGGAGCGCGACTACTTCCGCGCCGAAGCCCCTTCCGCCAAGCCGCCGTTCAGCATCGTGCTGCCGCCGCCCAACGTGACGGGCAGCCTGCACATCGGCCACGCGCTCACCGCCACCATCCAGGACATCCTCACGCGCTGGAAGCGGATGAGCGGCTTCAACGCGCTCTGGCTGCCGGGCACGGACCACGCGGGCATCGCCACGCAGATGGTGGTGGAGAAGGAGCTCAAGAAGACGGAAGGAAAGAGCCGCCACGACCTGGGCCGCGAGGCGTTCCTCGAGCGCGTCTGGACGTGGAAGGGCAAGTTCGGCGCGCGCATCGGCGAGCAGCACCGCTACCTGGGCGCGTCCCTGGACTGGAGCCGCGAGCGCTTCACCATGGACGAGCAGTCCTCGGCCGCGGTGCGCGAGGTGTTCGTCCGGCTGTACGAAGAGGGCCTGATGTACCGGGCCCAGAAGCTGATCAACTGGTGCCCGTCCTGCCGCACGGCCCTCTCCGACCTGGAAGTGGAGCACGAGGAGAAGAACGGCTCGCTCTGGCACATCCGCTACCCGGTGAAGGGCACGGAGCGCTTCCTCACCGTGGCCACGACGCGCCCGGAGACGCTCTTGGGCGACACGGCCGTCGCCGTGCATCCGGAGGACCCGCGCTACCAGGACCTCATCGGCAAGAGCGTGGCGCTGCCGCTCACCGACCGTGAGATTCCCATCATCGCGGACGCCGAGCTGGTGAACATGGAGTTCGGCACCGGCGTGGTGAAGGTCACGCCCGCGCACGACTTCAACGACTACCAGACGGGCCTGCGCCACAAGCTGCCGATGCTGTCCATTTTGGACGAAGCGGCGCGGATGACGAAGGACACCGGCAAGTACGCTGGCCTGGAGAGCCGGGAGGCGCGCAAGCAGGTGCTGGCGGACCTGACGGAGCAGGGCCTGCTGGAGAAGGAGGAGCCGCACAAGCTGAACGTGGGCACCTGCCAGCGCTGCACCACGGTGGTGGAGCCGCGCCTGTCGCCGCAGTGGTTCATCAAGATTGAACCGCTGGCGAAGCCCGCCATCCAGGCCGTGGAGGAGGGCCGCACGAAGTTCGTCCCCGAGTCGTGGACGAACACGTACTTCCACTGGATGAACAACATCCACGACTGGTGCGTGAGCCGCCAGCTGTGGTGGGGCCACCAGATCCCCGCGTGGTACTGCGCGGCGTGCACGCCCGCCGAGGAGCGCTCGAAGGACACGGCGGAAGTCATCGTGTCGCGCACGGCGCCGGAGTCCTGCCCGAAGTGCGGCGGCAAGGAGCTGACGCAGGATCCGGACGTGCTGGACACCTGGTTCTCGTCCGCGCTGTGGCCGTTCTCCACGCTGGGCTGGCCGAAGCAGACGGCGGACCTGCAGACCTTCTACCCGACGTCCGTGATGGAGACGGGCCACGACATCATCTTCTTCTGGGTCGCCCGGATGATGATGATGGGCCTGCACTTCATGGGCGAAGTGCCCTTCCGCACCGTGTACCTGCACGCGATGGTGCGCGATGAGAAGGGCGAGAAGATGTCCAAGACGAAGGGGAACGTCATCGATCCCCTGGACGTCATCTTGGGCGCGAAGGCGGACGCGCTGCAGCCGTCGCTGCGCAACCGCTTCCCGCAGGGCATGCCCGCGCACGGCGCGGACGCGCTGCGCTTCACGCTGGCGTCGCTCACGCAGCAGGGCCGTGACATCAAGCTGTCCATGGACCGCCTGGGTGGCTACAAGGCGTTCTGCAACAAGCTGTGGAACGCCAGCCGCTTCGCCCTGATGAACATGGGCGACTTCAGCCTGGACAAGACTCCGCTGGAGGGCCGCAAGCTGACGCTGGCGGACCGGTGGATCCTCTCCCGGCTGCAGAAGGCCACCGAGGAGACGCGCGCGTCGCTGGAGGCGTTCGGCTTCGCGGAGGCCGCGTCCACGCTGTACCAGTTCCTGTGGGCGGAGTTCTGCGACTGGTACATCGAGCTGGCGAAGGGCTCGCTGTACGGCGAGGACGCGGAGGCCAAGGACACCACGCGCGCGGTGCTGGTGACGTGCCTGGACCGCATCCTGCGGCTGATGCACCCGTTCATGCCGTTCATCACCGAGGAGATCTGGCAGAAGCTGCCGATGTCCCGGCCCACGGAGAGCATCTGCATCGCGGCGTACCCGGAGCCGGAGACGGCGTGGGTGGACGCGGCCGCGGAAGGCGAGATGGCGCCGGTCATCGCGGCCATCGAGGGCCTGCGCACGCTGCGCGGCGAGAGCAACCTGCCGCCGTCCGCCAAGGTGAAGGCGGTGGTGCAGAGCCCGGACGCGACGACGCGCGAGCTGTTGGAGCGCTGGCGCGCGTACCTGATGCCGCTCGCGGGCCTGTCCGAGGTGGTGGTGGGCCCCCCGGGCGCCAAGCCTCCGCAGGCGGCGGCGTTCGTGAGCGGCAACCTGGAGATCTACGTGCCCCTGGCGGGCCTGGTGGACCTGGACGCGGAGCGCGACCGCCTGAAGAAGGAGATCGCCCGCGCCGAGCAGGAGCTCGCCAGTCTGCAGCGCAAGCTGGACAACCCGAACTTCGTGGCCCGTGCTCCGCCGGACGTGGTGGAGAAGGACAAGGCCCGGGTGACGGAGCTCCAGGAGCGCACGGTCAAGCTGCAGGATCACCTCCAGCGCATCGCCCCGGAGCCCCCCATGTCCGCGACGCCGTCACCGTTACCGGGCAGCACCGAGTCCGAAGCCCCTGAAGCGTCCGAGTCCCCCGCGCCCGAGAGCGTGCTGGTGCCCGAGAGCGCCCAGGTGAAAGTGGCCGCCGAGCCGCAGGCGCCGAAGGACGAAGAGGTGAACCTGGGCCAGGAACTGAAGGGCGAGATTGAAGCCGAGGAGGCCGCGCAGGAGCCCCAGGCCGCGGATCCGGTGGTGGAGGAGGCCCTCAACAAGCTGCGCGAGGGCACCAAGGAAGGGCTGTCCGCGGCGGACCACCACGACCTGGGCGTCGCGTACATGAGCATGGGCCTCGTGGACGACGCGATGCGCGAGTTCGACCGGGCCAAGGAGGGCGGCGACACCCGCGAGGCGCCGGAAGGCTCCGCGGCGCCGGTGAAGAAGGCTCCGGCGAAGAAGGCCTCCGCGAAGAAGGCGGCGGTGAAGAAGGCCCCTGCGAAGAAGGCGGCGGTGAAGAAGGCCCCTGCGAAGAAGGCTGCGGCGAAGAAGGCGGCAGGGAAGAAGTCCGCCGCGAAGAAGGCTCCGGCGAAGAAGGCTTCGGCGAAGAAGGCTTCGGCGAAGAAGGCGGCGGGCAAGAAGACGGCCGCGAAGAAGGCGGCGGTGAAGAAGGCCCCTGCGAAGAAGGCTTCGGCGAAGAAGGCGGCGGGGAAGAAGACCGCCGCGAAGAAGGCCGCGGCGAAGAAGACCACTCGGGGCAAGCCGGCTCGCAAGGCGCGCCGGTAGGAGGCGGAAGTGCAGCAGGATTATCTCGATCGGCTCATCGCGCTGTCCCTCGACGAGGACCTGGGGGCCGCAGGGGACGTCACCTCGCTGGCGGTGGTCCCCGCCGAAGCGGAGGGCAGCGGTGAGCTGGTCGCGAAGGAGCAGATGATCGTCGCCGGCCTGGACGCCTTCGTCCGCGTCTTCCACATGGTGGACGCGGAGGTGGAGGTGGAGGTCCTCAAGCGCGACGGCGAGGAGATCAAACCGAAGGTGGTCGCCGCGCGCGTCCACGGCAAGCTGCGTTCGCTGCTGGCCGCGGAGCGCACCGCGCTCAACCTGGTGCAGCGCGCCGCCGGCATCGCGACGCTGGCCCAGCAGGCGATGACCTCCGTGCGGGGCTCGAAGCTGCGGGTGCTGGACACGCGCAAGACGCCGCCGGGCATGCGGGGCCTCGCGAAGCACGCGGTGCGCATGGGCGGCGCGTCCAACCACCGCTTCGGCCTCTTCGACGGCATCCTCATCAAGGACAACCACATCGCGGCGGTGGGCGGCGACATCACCGAAGCGGTGCGCCGCGCGAAGCTGAACGGTCCCCGGCTGGTGAAGGTTGAAGTGGAGGTCACCAACTTCAAGCAGCTGGAGGAGGCCATCGCCGCGGGCGCGGACGTCATCATGTTGGACAACATGGACGACGCGCAGATCCGCGAAGCGGTGAAGCTGACGGCGAGCCGCGTGCCCATTGAAGTGTCGGGCGGCGTCACGTTGGATCGGCTGCCGCGGCTGGCGAAGCTGGGCGTGGACTTCGTGTCGATGGGCGCGCTGACGCACTCGGCGCGGGCCATGGACCTGTCGCTGGAGATCGCGACGACGAAGAAGAAGCCCGCGCGCAAGCCCCGCTCCGCGTAGGGCGGAGGCAGGGCTTCATTCGCGGTGTGGAGGGCAGGGGCTCACCGTGCGCCGGTGAGCGCCTCCACGCGAGGCTTGCCCTCCGCCGACGCGGGCATCCCCATCTCCAGCAGCGCGGACAGGGTGGGGGCCACGTCCACGGGGTTGATCTCCTCCAGGTACAGCCCCGGCTTCACGCCCTTGCCCGCGAACACCACCGGCACCTGCGTGTCATAAGAGTACGGCGTGCCGTGGTTCGTGCCGCGCGGGTAGTCGCTGACGACCTGGAACGGCTTCGCCATGAACACCACGTCACCGCTGCGCACCGGGTAGTAGCCCCGGCGCATCGCCGCCATGAGGCCTCCCTGGTCCGGCGCCGTGTCCAGGTCATCCTTGGCCACGGCCCACACGGCATAGGGCTGCTTCGCCAGCCACGCCGCCGCCGCGCGCCGCACCGCCACGGCGTCCACCTTGCCGTCCTCCAGCGCCTTGCCGCCCAGGTACACGTCCAGCTCCAGCAGCTTCACCGTCACGTCCACGCCGAACTTCGCCTTCAGCTCCTGCGCCAGCCCCTTCGCCGCTTCCACCGGGTTGAGCCGCGCCGCCGGCACGCCCGCCTGCGCCCACGCCTCCGGAATCTCCGCGCCGCCATGGTCCGCCGACAACGCGATGACCAGGTTCGCCTTGCCGCCCGCCGCGCGCTCGGCCGCGGCGATGAGCTCTCCCATCGCCTGGTCCAACCGCAGCATCGTGTCCTGCATCTCCCACGAGTACGGCCCGAACGCGTGGAACACCGCGTCCGTGCCGCTGAAGCTCACCGCGAGGATGTCCGGCACGTCGTCCTTGCCCAGGCCCTCGCCCTCCAGCGCCGCCTTCGCCGCCTGCACCAGCAGGTCATGCGAGAACCCCGACACCGCGAACGCCCGGTACGACGCGGGCCCGGGCGCCTGCTGCCCGCCCTTCAACGCATGGGGGAACACGCGCCCCATGCCGTAGGCCTCCGGCTCCATGGGGCGGTCGTCCTCGCCCACGTACTCGGCGCGCGGACGCAACAGCTCCCACGTCTTGCTGAACGCCGCGTCCGGCAGCTTTCGCGCGTTGAACGCCTGCATCCACGTGGGCTCCGCCTTCGCGTACCAGGTGCTCGTCACCATCCGGCCCGTCGCCTCGTCGAACCACCAGGCCTGGCCCTGGCGCCCGGCCAGCGGAATGGCCGCCCGTGACTTGTACGACAGCGCCACCACCTTGCCCCGGCCCTGCGTGGACACGCGCAGCCGGTCCGCCAGCGTCTCCGCCATCAGGTTCACCGGGCTCGTGTCCGACCCCGGAGGCGTCTCCCCGTTCAGCACCGGATGCGTCGGGTCCGTGTAGACCTGCACCGCCTGGCCCGCCGCGCGGTCGTAGATGTCGTTGTCCACGATGCCGTGGCGCCAGGGGTTCGCGCCCGTGGCCAGCGTGGCGTGCCCCGGCGCCGTCCGGGCCTCCGCGTAGGCGTACCGGGCGTAGGGGTAGTACGCGCCCGTGGAGAGCAGCCGGCCCAGGCCCCCCGTCAGGCGCGGACGGTTTCGGAGCAGGACGTCGCTGCCCATGGCGTCCACGCTGATGAACAGCGTGAGCTTCGGGGCCTTGGCGGAGGCGGGCAGGGCGAACAGGACGAGGAGGGCGGCAATCAGGCGCGACATGGTGAGGCAGCCTCTCCGGCCGGATGAACAGAAGCAACCAACATGCGCGCCCACCGCTTGGACACGTCACCCCGCCCTGATATGGGCGCCTCAATGGTCGAGGCACGGCTGCGCGTCATCTACGGCGACACGGATCAGATGGGGGTCGTCTACTACGCGAACTACTTCCGCTACTTCGAGTTCGCCCGCAGCGAGTTCTTCCGTGCCCACGGAGGCAGCTACCGCGAACTGGAGAGCACCGGGCTCCTGCTGCCCGTGGTGGAGGCCAGCGCCCACTACAAGGCGTCCGCGCGCTACGACGACATGCTCCTCATCCGTACCACCCTGGGAGAGTTGCGCCGCGCGTCACTCGTGTTCACCTACGAGCTGCTGCGCGACGGTGACTCCCCCACGCTGCTGTGCACCGGCCGCACCATGCACGCCTGCGTGGGGCGTGACGGCAAACCGCAGCGGCTGCCCGAAGCCATCGCCCGCCTGAAGGCCGCGGACGACTCCGAAACCTGACCTTTTTCCCTTCCCGAATTCCCGAACGAGGAGCACCCGACAATGGATCGCAACCTGGCAATGGAGGTCGTGCGCGTCACCGAGATGGCGGCCATCGCCTCCGCCCGCCTCATGGGCCGCGGCAACAAGGACGAGTCCGACCAGGCCGCCGTGGACGCGATGCGCCGCGCCTTCGACGCGCTGAACATCGACGGCACGGTCGTCATCGGCGAGGGCGAGCGCGACGAGGCGCCCATGCTCTACATCGGTGAGCGCGTGGGCGCCCGCAACGCCGGCGCCCCCGAGGTGGACATCGCCCTGGACCCGCTGGAGGGCACCAACCTGTGCGCCTACGGCCGCCCGGGCTCCATCTCCGTCGTGGCCATGTCCAGCCACGGCGGCCTGCTCAACGCGCCCGACACGTACATGGAGAAGCTCGCCGTGGGTCCGCGCGCCAGGGGCGCCATCGACCTGACGAAGTCCCCCACGGAGAACCTGCGCTCCATCGCGGAGCGCATGAAGCTCTACGTGGAGGACCTCACGGTCATGATCCTGGACCGCGAGCGCCACGCCGACCTCATCAAGGAGGTCCGCGCCGCGGGCGCGCGCGTGCGCCTCATCGAGGACGGTGACGTGGCGGGCGCCATCGCCACCTGCTTCGAGGGCTCCGGCGTGGACGTGCTCATGGGCATTGGCGGCGCGCCGGAAGGCGTCATCGCCGCGGCGGCCATCCGCGCCACCGGCGGTGACCTGCAGGGGCGGCTGGTGCCCCGCAACCAGGGCGAAATCGAACGCGCCAAGAAGATGGGCATCAGCGACATCCACAAGATCTACACCGCGGAAGAGCTGGCCCGCGGCGAGGTGATGTTCGCGGCCACGGGCGTGACGAGCGGCGACTTCCTCAAGGGCGTGCGCTTCTTCGGCGGCGGCTGTGAGACGCACTCCGTCGTCATGCGCAGCAAGACGGGCACCGTCCGCTTCATCCAGTCCATCCACAAGTTCGACAAGAAGCCGGGCTACGCGCCGTAAGCTGTCCGTCAGCCTCGTCCCTCACTCCACCGGAGACACCGCCATGGCCGGCGCCACGCGCACCATCACCATCAACGCTCCCGTCGAGAAGGTCTTCGACATCATCACCAACTATGACCGCTACGCGGAGTTCCTCCCGGAGGTGAAGAAGGTCTCCACCTCCCAGCGCCAGGGGAACACCGTCCAGGTGCACTACGAGGTCGATGTGGTGAAGCGCATCCGCTACACCATCCGCGTCACCGAGGAGCGCCCCAAGCGCATGTCCTGGACCTTCGTCGAGGGCGAGGTGATGAAGGACAACAAGGGCAGCTGGACGCTGGAGCCCGAGGGCGAGGGCAAGACGCGCGCGACCTACAACGTGGAGATGGCCCTGGGCGCCCTCATCCCCAAGGCCATCATCAACACCCTGACGGAGACCCAGCTCCCCAAGATGCTGGAGGCCTTCAAGCGCCGCGCGGAAGCCCCCTGACGCCTGTCGTCGACGGCTTTCGTCACCGCTGACGTTCCGCGTCAGTTTTCCGCCCGCCTGCCTGTCATCCCGTACGGCCCGTGCCGTGCAAGGGAGCAGGAGGGCGGGCGGGCCCTTTTTGGCTGGAGCCGTGCCGCGCGAGCGGAGGGGGGCCACCTGAAATGAGTCGTGTTGCGGCGCGCTGCGGGCGCATTAGGATCAGGCGAATTTTGAACGTCTACGGACGCTTCCCTGACATCCGTGGCACGGTTGCTCTGGCCTGGATGTCGGGAGCTGGACGAGCAGCCATGCGGAATCAGGGGCGCATCCCCAGAAAGAAACCGGGGTTCTTAATTTGCATCAAAGAGATGTGGAAGTGGTAAGGGGGCGGGACGGCGGGCGTACATTGGGGTACGTAGGCTGAGGGAGAAACCGAACCCATGCTCGACGCGTTCATCATTGAGGAAATCAAGCGCCGCGAGCGGCTCCGCCGCGAGGATTACGAGCGGCCGGTGGTGGAGCTCCCACTGCCTGCACCCGATGACCGTCCCCACCGGAGGACGGACACCGAGGAAGAGAAGCCGTCACGAGGCGTCGTCGTCATCGACCTGCTCGGCTGATGACCCATCCCACCCGTGGCCCCGGAGCCACGGCGTCTCCCGGAGCCCGCGGCCGGGCTGTCCCTCAACGGACAGCCCCCGCGGGCTTCGCACTTGCGGGCCTCCTCACGCCGGGGCCAGCAGCAGCAGGTGCCGGGGGTGGTACACCTCCCACAGCACCGTTCCCTTCTGGAGGGGGTTGTAGGGCTGGAGGGCCAGGAGGACCTTCTGCCGCCACTCCTCCGGCAGCGCCCCCTCGCCGTGGAAGGCACCTACCAGCGCCCCGGTGACGGCCCCGTGGACCTCCGTGTCGCCGCCCCGGTGGATGACGTCCAGGAGTGCCGCTTCCGCGGTGGGGACGTGGAGCAGCTCCCAGAAGGCCAGCCGGAACGCTGCACGCACCGCGTTATTACCGGGCCGGTGCATGTGCAGCTCCGGGCCGTAGAGCTGCGGGTCGTCCTGGGCCGCCAGGGCCAGGTCCTCGCGCAGGAGCTTCGCGGCGAAGGCCACCTCCTGGACGTAGTCCTTCTCCTGCTTCCCCAGGGCGGCGGCGGCCAGGGAGATGCCCACCTCCGCGGCGGGCAGCAGGTCCGCGGCCTTCAGGTTCGGGCCGCCTGTCACCGCCTTGGCGATGGCGGCGCACAGCCCCGCGCCGGCCAGCTGGCTGCGCGGGTCGAAGTGGGTGAGGGCGGTGTCCTCCAGCGCCGCCTTCGCCAGGGCGAAGGGGTCCTTGGTCAGGAGCACGCCCAGGGGCACCACGCGCGGCAGGGCGCCCGCGGGGGCCAGCCGCCGGAGGTTCTTCTGCCACACGCGCTTGCCTGCGTCCTTCAGGTGGGGCGGGAGGCTTGCGTCACACTCCTGGAACAGCTCCCTCATGGGCTCGCTGACGGAGATGGCGTGCGACTGCCAGGCCCGGTAGCGCTTGAGGGCGTCCCCCGCGTCGTAGCGCTTCATGTCCCGCAGGCTGAGGGCCAGCGCCACCGCGAGCTGGGTGGGCTCCGTCACCTGCCCCTTGCGCAGGTCGTGCGGGCCGCCTCCGTGCATGCCCTGGTACGGCCCCTCGGCGAGCTGGGGGAAGGCCGGCGCGTAGAAGGGCCTGCCCGCGGTGGGGACGGCCAGGGCGTTGCCGATGGCGAGGCCCAGCAGGGCGCCCCGGGCGCGCTGGCCGGGGAGCGGGTCGGGGCCCGTGACGCGGCGCTTGGGAGGAGGAGGCATTCGGCGGCTGGACACTGTAGCAGGCGGCCTGTGCGAGCGTGCTTGCCCGTTCCGCCCGTGCTTCGTAGAACCGGCGCCCTATGACCGAGATCGCTCAAATCCTGGCGCGTGAAGTGCTCGATTCCCGTGGCAACCCGACCGTGGAGGCCGAAGTGCTCCTCGTGGGCGGCTCGCGTGGCCGCGCGACGGTGCCCTCCGGCGCCTCCACCGGCGAGCACGAGGCGCACGAGCTGCGTGACGGCGACAAGGGCCGCTACCTGGGCAAGGGCGTGAAGAAGGCCGTGGACCACGTGCGCGACACCATCGGGCCGGCGCTCATCGGCATGGACGCCGTGGACCAGGTGGCCGTGGACCAGCGGATGATTGAACTGGACGGTACGTCCACCAAGTCCAAGCTGGGCGCCAATGCCATCCTCGCCGTCTCCATGGCCACCGCGCGCGCCGCGGCGGACGCGCACGGCCTGCCGCTGTACCGCTACGTGGGCGGCCTGCAGGCGCGCACGCTGCCCGTGCCGCTGATGAACATCCTCAACGGCGGCGCGCACGCGGACACCCGCGTGGACGTGCAGGAGTTCATGGTGGTGCCCGCCGGCGCGAAGACGTTCGCGGAGGGCCTGCGCTGGGGCGCGGAGGTGTTCCACGCGCTCAAGAAGATCCTGAAGGGCCGCAAGCTGGCCACGGGCGTGGGCGACGAGGGCGGCTACGCCCCGGACCTGCCGGCCAACGAGGAGGCGCTCAAGCTCATCATGGAGGCCATCGACGCCGCGGGCTTCAAGGCGGGCGAGCAGCTGTTCCTGGCGCTGGACGTGGCCGCGAGCGAGTTCTTCGACAAGGGCTCCAAGAAGTACAAGCTCAAGGGCGAGGGCAAGGAGTACGACTCGCAGGGCCTTCTGGAGTACTACCGGGGCCTGTCCCAGAAGTACCCCATCATCTCCATCGAAGACGGCATGGCTGAGGATGACTGGGAGGGGTGGAAGAAGCTCACCGACGCGCTGGGTGACAAGGTGCAGCTGGTGGGCGACGACCTCTTCGTCACCAACGTGGAGCGGCTGTCCAAGGGCATCGAGACGGGCACGGCGAACTCCATCCTGGTGAAGGTGAACCAGATTGGTTCGCTCACGGAGACGTTCGACGCGGTGCGCATGGCGCACAAGGCGGGCATGACGTCCATCATGAGCCACCGCTCCGGCGAGTCCGAGGACACCACCATCGCGGACCTGGCGGTGGCGCTGGACTGCGGGCAGATCAAGACGGGCTCGGCGTCGCGCTCCGACCGCGTGGCCAAGTACAACCAGCTCCTGCGCATCGAAGAGGAGCTGGGCGCCGGTGCGCGGTACGCGGGCCGTTCTGCCTTCCGCTCGCTCGCGAAGAAGCAGTGACCGTGAGCACCTCTCGCCCCCGCATCCTCGTCTCCAACGACGACGGCTACTTCTCCGAAGGGCTGCAGACGCTCGTGGAGGCGGTGAGCCCCCTGGGCGAGGTGTGGGTGGTGGCGCCTGACCGCGAGCAGAGCGCCGCCTCCCATGCCATCAGCCTGCACCGGCCGCTGCGCATCAAGGAGGTGCGCGAGCGGTGGTTCGCCGTGGACGGCACCCCCACGGATTGCTCGTATCTGGCGGTGAACCACTTGCTGAAGGACAATCGTCCCCAGCTCATGGTCTCCGGCATCAATCACGGCGCGAACCTGGCGGACGACATCATGTACTCCGGGACGGTGGCGGCGGCCATGGAGGCCGCGTTCCTGGGCATCCCGGCCATCGCGTTCAGCCTGGTGACGCGGGGGCCGTTCGACTTCGGGCCGGCGGGCCGCTTCGCGCGGGCGCTGGTGACGGAGGCGCTGTCTCGGCCCCTGCCGCCCCGGATGCTCCTCAACGTGAACATCCCCGGTGGCGTGGAGCCGGACGGCTACGTCATCACCAAGCAGGGCCGGCACTCCTACGGCAGCAACGTCGTGGAGAAGGAGGACCCGCGCGGCCGCAAGTACTACTGGATTGGCGGCACGGAGTACGCGCACGACGACGTCCCGGGCAGCGACTGCAACACCGTCATCGACGAGAAGCGCGTGTCGGTGACGCCGCTGCACTTCGAGATGACCGACCACGGTCGCATCCCTGAGCTCTCGGGGTGGAACCTGCAGGGCTTCAAGCGGCACGGTTCGGGCGGCGGTGCCTGAGGTTGGGGCCGGGCGGCTCCAGCCGAGCGGGCAGGGCGCTCTGGGTGTTGCTCGCGGCCGCGCTGTTCAGCGGCTGCGTGGGCACCCAGGCCGCTTCCTCCTCGCAGCTGGACACGGCGGGCGTGCGGCCTGAGCAGACGAGCAACGGCAAGCCGCTGTCCTTCGCGCTGAGGCCCACGCACGAGGAGCCGGAGCTGGTGGCGGTGCGCCACCGCGTGGCGGCGGGCGAGACGATGTACCGCATCGCCAAGACGTACGGCATCACGGTGGACGAGCTGGCCCAGGCCAACGGCATCAAGGATCCGCGTGAGCTGTCGGCGGGCAGGGAGCTGATAATTCCGGGCAGTGAGCCGCCGAAGTACGGCGACCCGGGGCCGCTGTCCGACGAGGAGCCGGAGCTGGTGCTCTCCAAGCCGGGGCAGGCGCCGGTGTCCACGCCGCGCCGCTCGGTGCCGGCGGTGTCGCGCCGCGAGGAGCCGCCGCGAGCGCGCGTGGTGTCAGGGCGTCCGGGCGCGCCGTCGCGTCCGAAGCTCGCGACGCAGGGGATGCTCGACTGGCCGCTGCGAGGCGTGCTGTACGGCCGCTTCGGCAAGAAGGGCAAGGAGCCGCACGACGGCATCGACCTGGCGGCGCCCGCGGGCACGCCCATCAAGACGGCGCAGGAGGGAACGGTCCTCTACGCGGGCGAGCAGAAGGGCTACGGCCTCATCGTCATCGTGGAGCACGCGGCGCCGCTGATCACGCTCTACGCGCACAACCGCGACCTGCGCGTGAAGACGGGGCAGAAGGTCCGGCGCGGGCAGGTCATCGCCACGGTGGGCGAGTCCGGCCGCACGTCCGGCCCGCACGTGCACTTCGAGGTGCGCGTGGACGGCAAGCCGGCGGATCCGCTGGAGTACCTGGGCGTGATGCCGTCCGCGAACGACTAGGTCGCTTCGGGCGCGGGAGGCGTCGCGCGCGGCGGATAGCCCCCGGCGTGTCGGGCGCGCTCGCGCACCAGGGCGAGGATGTTCTCGCACGTGGGCATGGGCTTGCCGGTGAGCTGACCCAGCTCCACGACGGCGCCCAGCAGCGCGTCGATCTCCATGGGGCGCCCGCGCTCCAGGTCCTGGAGCATGGACGTCTTGTGCGCGCCGACCTGGGCCGCGCCCTGGATGCGCTGGTCCACGTCGATGAGGAAGCGCGTGCCCAGCGTCTCCGCCACGGCCTGCGCCTCCAGCATCATCGTGCGGGCCACGGCGCGCAGGTCCGGCTGGCGGGACAGGACGTCGAGCGTCGCGCCGGTGAGCACGGACAGCGGGTTGAAGGCGAGGTTGCCCCAGAGCTTCACCCAGATTTCATCGCGGATGCGGGGGCGCACGGGCGACTTGAGGCCGGCCTTCATCATGAGCTGCGACAGGGCTTGCACTCGCGGGCTCTTGCTGCCGTCGGGTTCGCCCAGCGTCACGCGGTCGTTGTACGTGTGCACGATGACGCCGGGGGAGACGACCTCCGCGGCCGGGTACACCACGGTGGCGATGACGCGCTCGGGAGGCAGCGTGCGCAGGATGATGCCGCCGGGGTCCACGCTCTCGACGTGGCGGCCCGCGTACGGGCCTTCGAGTCCGTGGAAGTACCAGTAGGGCACGCCGTTGATGCCGGTGACGAGCGCCGTCTCCGGTCCCAGCAGCCGGGCAATCTGCGGCGCGGCGGAGGGCAGGGCGTGGGCCTTGAGCGTGAGGAAGACGTAGTCCTGAGGGCCCGCGTCGCCGGGCGACTCCGTGCAATGCGGGCGCACGGTGACCGTCTCGCCGCCGCTGGTGAGCGTGACGCCGTGGGCGCGCATCGCGTCCAGGTGGGCGCCTCGCGCGATGAAGGTCACGTCCGCGCCGGCCTGGAGCAGCTTGACGCCCAGGAAGCCGCCGATGGCACCTGCGCCAAAGATGGCGATTTTCATGACGTGAGCCCCAGCCGCTCCGCGAGCCCGATGCGCTGTACCTTGCCGGTGGGGCCCTTGGGCAGCTCCGTGAGGAAGACGATGCGGCGGGGCACCTTGAAGTCCGCCACGCGTGAGGCCACGAAGTCGCGCAGCTCGCGCTCGGTGGGCGTGTGGCCCTCGCGAAGGATGACGGCCGCGGCCACGTCCTCGCCGAGCTTGGGGTGGGGCAGGGCGAACGTCACGGCCTGCTGCACGGCGGGATGATCCAACAGCACGGTGTCCACCTCCAGCGGGCTCACCTTCTCCCCGCCGCGATTGATCAGCTCCTTCAGCCGTCCGGTGAGCCGCAGGTAGCCCTGCGCGTCGAGCGTCCCCTGGTCGCCCGTGCGGAACCACCCGTGCGTGAAGGCGCGCGCGTTGGCGTCGGGGTTGTTCACGTAGCCGGACATGACGTTGGGGCCGCGGATGACCACTTCGCCCAGCATATCTGGAGGCAGCAGCGTGCCCGCGTCGTCCATGATGGCGACCTCAGGCCCGGCGGCGAGCCCGACCGACCCCGCGTACCGGGGACGCGGCGGCAGCGGGTTGGAGGCCATCTGGTGCGCGGCCTCCGTCATGCCGTAGCTCTCGATGACGGGCACGCCGAAGACGCGCTCCAGTTCCTCCATCACCTGCGGCGGCAGTGAAGCGGAGGAGGACCGGATGAAGCGCAGGCGGTGGTCCTTCAGGCTGTCCGCGTTGCGGTGGGCACGCTCCAGCAGCGCCTGATGCATGGTGGGGACTGCCGTGTACCAGGTGGGGCGGACCTCCTCGAACCAGGAGAAGAAGCGCAGGGCGTTGAAGCCGGGAGTGCACACCACGCGGCCTCCGGCCCCCAGGCTGGACAGCACCGCCGCCACGAGCCCGTGGATGTGGAACAGCGGCATGATGTTGAGGCACGCATCCGTGGGCCCCAGCCCCAGCTGCGCGCCGATGTGGCGTGCGGAGGCGCGGAGGTTCGCATGCGTCAGCGGCACCTGCTTGGGCCGCGCCGTCGTGCCCGACGTGTGCAGCACCAGCGCGACGTCGTCCGCGCTGCCCGGGACGGGCCGGAGCGCCGTGCCAGAGAAGGACTGCCCGGCCACGAGCGTGAAGTGCCCTGCGGGCCCTTCCTGCGTCGGACGCAATTCGATGAGCGGAAGGCCGCGTGCGCGCGCGACCTCGCGGGCCGGTCCCTCCGCTCCTTCGAGCACGATGAGGGCACGGGCCTTGAGGTCGTCCAGGTAGAACGTGAGCTCGTCCGCGCGATAGGCGGGATTGAGCGGCGCGGTCGTCGCGGCGCTGGCCACGGCGAGGAAGGCCGCCGCCATCTCCGGTCCGTTGGGGAGCACCAGCGCGACGCGGTCCCCCTGTCCCAGGCCCCACGCATTCAGTTGCTCACGGACTGTCGCGGTGAGGGCCCGCAGCGCGCCGTACGTCATGCCCTGCCTTCCGGGCGCACCGAGCGCTACGTCGTCCGTCCGTCCGCGTGCGAGCAGCGCTTCGAGGGTGTCCATCCGCTCCATGCCGGGCTCCACGTCCTCGGGGTCCTCTTCCGAATATGGCCGTGGATCCCCACGGGCAACCGCTTTGTGCGCGGGCCTGGGGCCTTCTGCACGAGGGAGGCTGCGCGCGGGTCCCCGGGGTGCTGCTATATCGGCCCGCCGGGAGGCATCACCATGTCGCGGAAAGTGGCGCTCATCACCGGCGCGTCAGCGGGGCTTGGAGTGCAGTTCGCGGAGCAGTTCGCGAAGGACGGGCACGACGTCATCCTCGTCGCGCGCGGCGTGGCGAAGCTGGAGGAGCTGGCCCGCAGGCTGGAGCAGGCGCACGGCGTGAAGGCACACGTGCTGCCGGCGGACCTGGGACAGCCCTCCGCGCCAGAGCAGCTCTTCGCGCGCGTGCAGGAGCTGGGGCTCGCGGTGGACTTCCTCGTCAACAACGCGGGGTTCGGTTCGTCCGGGCTGTTCCTGGATCAGGACCTGGGGCGCGAGGCGGAGATGGTGGAGGTCAACTGCGCCGCGCTGCTCAAGCTCACGCACCTGTTCGCGCGGCCCATGCGCGAGCGCAAGCAGGGGCGCATCCTCAACATCGCGTCCACCGCGGGCTTCCAGCCGGGGCCGTACATGGCCACGTACTACGCGACGAAGGCGTTCGTGCTGTCGTTCACGGAGGCGCTCGCGGTCGAGCTGGAGGGCACGGGCGTGACGGTGACCTGTCACTGCCCGGGCGCCACGAAGACGGAGTTCGCCGGGCGCGCCGGCAACGCGGAGTCGCGCCTGTTCAAGCGGCCGGGCGTGGCGGAAGCACCCGAGGTCGCGGGCCATGCCTACGCGGCGATGATGAAGGGGCGGGTGGTCTCCATCCACGGCGTGCTCAACTGGCTGGCGGCCTTCTCGGTGCGGGTCAGCCCCCGCGTCGTGGTGCGTTCCATCGCGGCGAAGCTCAACCAGCAGGAGTGAGCGGGCAGGGAAGCGGCCACGGAAGGCCTGGGCGCGGGCCGGGAGGAGGGTAGAGTGTCGGCCGTGTCCCGCCTCCCCCGGCTCTTCATCACGTGCCTCGTAGCGCTGTCGTCGCCTGTCTTCGCCCAGGAGGGAGCGGCCGTCGCCGAACCCTCCACGGTGGCGGTGCTGCCCCTGGCGGCCAACGCGGCGGGGAAGGATGCCGCGCAGGGCATCACGTCGCTCATCCTGGGCCGGCTCGCGGAGTCGCCCCGGCTGCGCGTGATGTCCCAGCGAGAGCTCCAACAGCGTGTCGGCGCCGAACGCCAGCAGGAGCTGGAGGGGAGCGCGCCTTGCGAAAAGGGCGAATGCGTCCAGGAGCTGTCCTCGCTGACGGGCGCGCGCTACGTCCTCACGGGCCGGTTGGATCGCTTCGGGGGGCAGTACCTCCTCGCCGCGAGCCTCGTGGACACGCGGGATGGCCGCACCCTGGCCCGGCCGCGTGCGGAGGCCTCCGAGGACGGTGAGCTCCTGCGCGCGGTCGTCGCCGTGTCCGACGAGTTGAGCATCGCGCTGGAGTCGCCCGGTGAGCTCGTTCAGGCCCGGCCGCTCCTGGGCGGCGCGGTCGCGTCGTCGCCGGGGGGCGGGCTGACCTTGGGGCTGCGCTTCAACAACAGCTTCATCGACAAGGTGTCGTCCTTGAACCCGGGCCTGGACCTGGAGGTGGGCTACTGGTTCCACCCGGAATGGCAGGGCTTCGTCCAGGTCGGATTCACCTGGGTGCATGCCGGCGGCAACGACGAGGGCGAGCTCAACGTGCTGCCCAGCATCGTGGGGGCGCGGCACTATCACCGCCTGGAGAAGGACCTGCGGCCGTACTGGGGCTTCGGCCTGGGCGTGCAGTTGTCGTTTGGCGACTACGGCATCTTCCAGAGCACGGGCCCGCTGCCGTCCGTCGTGGGGTTCGTGGGGTTGGAGTACCTGCTGGCGGGCCATGTGGGCTTCCAGCTGGAGCTGGGAACGAACATCGCGCAGGCGGTGCTGGGGCTCGCGGACGACGGCGCGGGCGACGGCCTCAACTTCGATGTCAACGCCGGCATCGCGTATCACTTCTGAGTCTTCCGGAGCCTCTCATGTCCTCGCGTCTGCGTGCCCTACCGCTTATTGCCCTGCTGGCCTCCGGGGCCTGCACCGAAACGCCGAAGCTCGACCCGAAGGACCAGGCGGAAGGGCTCTACCTCCAGGGCAACTCCGAGTACCTCAAGGGCAACTTCGACGCCGCGCTCAAGTCCTTCGACGAGATGAAGACGCTGGCACCGGGCGATCCGCGCCTGCCCGCCGCGAGGGGCGAGGTGCTCCTTTCGATGAGCCGGCTGGAGGAGGCCGCGAAGGAGTTCGAGGCCGCGCTGCGGTTGGATGCGAAGCGCTCCACCAACTGGAGCCGGCTGGGGTTCATCCAGGCGCAGCTGGGCAAGAAGGACGAAGCGCGGCAGTCGCTGCAGAAGGCGCTGGCGCTGCATCCGAAGGACTTCAACGCGCTGGAGCAGCTGGGTGAGTTGGCCGAGGAGCGCGGCGACCACGACGAGGCGGTGCGCGCCTTCACGCAGGCGGCGGAGGCCGCTCCGGACGCGTCGAAGGCCGAGCTGCTGGTGCGGGCGGTGGACGTGCTGACGAAGCAGGGGCGGCAGGACGAGGTGCTGGGGCTGTTGCGCCAGGTGACGGGGCAGGGCGTGCGCACGCCGGAGGTGCTGACGGCGCTGGGCGACGCGGAGGTTCGCGCGGGCCGTTTGCCGGAAGCGGCGGCGGCGTACGAGGAGGCCGCGAAGAAGTCGCCGAAGGACCCGACGTTGTGGGAGCTGGTGGCGGAGATCCAGCTCAAGCTGGGCAAGCGCGAAGAGGCGCTGAAGGCCTACGGCGAATCGCTGAAGGTGAAGGACCGCGCTGTCGTCCACGTGGCGCTCGCGAAGGCACACCTGACGGTAGACGACCGGGCGGCGGCGGAAGGGGAGCTGCAGAAGGCCCTGGACACGGTGTCGGGCGCGGACGTGGGGGAGATGCAGGAGCTGGCGGACCTGCTCTCGGCGATGGGGCGCAAGCAGGACGCGCTGCGCATCCTGACGAGCCTGGGCTCGGAGCCGGGACACGCGAAGAACATGGAGCTGCAGTTGTCCACCGCGAGGCTCGCGCGTGACCTGAAGGACACGGCCACCGTGCAGGCCTCATGCGCCCGGGTGGCCGCGGCGGCGACGGATGGTGGCGTGGTGAAGTGCCCATAGGCATGCGTCGTGGGTGGCTTTGCCTGCTGTTGTGGGTCCTCCTGACGGGCTGCGCGTCCGTCCGGGTGGTGCGTCTGGACACGGGGCGTGCGGACCCGGTCGTCGTGACGCCCCGGGTGGAGGAGGAGGCTCCGTTGGAGGACGCGGAGCTGACGAAGGGCGAGTTCAAGAAGGTCGTTTCGGAGCTCGCGCGCGAGGTTCGACCGTTCGCGAATCCGCTGCGGGATGCGCGGACGTTGTTCGGCATGCCCGAACGCAGTGGCGTGTTCGGGTACGAAGCACGCACGCATCGGATCCGTCCCCTGGGAGAAGCGGAAGCGCGGGAGCTGCACCTGCTGGACGATGCGTCGGCGGAGCTGACGCGCGCCTATGGACGCTGGTGCGAGCGCAAGAGGCAGGGGCGGGACTGCCTGTCGCTGCTGGAAGAGGGGCCGCTGCTCGGAAGCGATGGGCGGTATGCGCTGGCCCTGGCGTTGGCGATGGATTCCGTTTGGGAGGAGACGGCGGAGGCATTGCGGGGTGTGGTGAATCCGCAAGCGGTCCTGGCCACCGTGACGGCGTCCGTCACGGTGTACCTGCTGCTGTGGTCCTTGCCCGAGCCTGTGTCCAAGGGCCTCGCGGCACTGATGACCGCGACGGCCATCGCGTATCTGGGCGTGGACACGGTGTGGGGGCTGCTGGACGGGTGGCTGACGTTGGTGAAGCAGGCGGACCGGGCGCTGACGTTCGACGATTTGCGCGAAGCAGGGGAGGGCTACGGGAAGGTGCTGGGGAAGAACGCCGCACGGGTCTTCGTGATGCTGGCCACGGCCGCGGTGGGCAACACGGTGGGGCTCGCGGCGAAGACCCCGGTGCTCCCGGGCTCCGCGCAGGCAGCGCTCGCGGTGGAGGCCCAGGCTGGCTACGCGTACGTGAGCATTGGAGGCGTGCGGTCCGTGGCCATGACCGCGGATGGCTTCACCATCGCGCTGGCGCCCAACGCGGTCGCCATGTCGTCACGCGGTGGCAGCCAGAAGCACCACCTGGCGACCATCAGGAACAACGTTTCCACGCATCGCGGGGGACCGTGGACGCCCCGCTTCCAGCGCATCTTCAAGAAAGCAGGGATGGAGCTGAAGGACCCGGAGAACGTCGTCGAGGTCCCGGGCCATCGCGGGCCTCATCCTCAGAGGTACCATCAGCGCGTCTACGACCGGCTGGAAGAGGCCACCCGAGGTTGTCGAAGTGTCGAGCAATGCCGAGAGGTTCTCGTCGCCGAGCTCAGAAAGCTGGCACAAGAGGCCACGACGCAAGGCTCAGGCCTCCACAAGCTGCTCATGAGAAGTGAGTGACCCCGGAGCCATTCATGCCACGGCGCTACTTCCGGCTTCTTGATGACATCACGCTCCCAGGGCGATGGGAGCTGGGCATCCCCCTGGATGCGAGTGGGAACGAAGTCGAAGACCCTTGGATGTTCAGGGAGGGCCGACCCGTTCCTCCTCAACAGGCGTTGCTCGTTCCCGTGGAGCATCCGGGAATGTCCCTCGACTTCTCTCTGGCGGGATTCAGTACGCCTGTGCTCAGCGCGCGGGTCGCAGCTGTTTTTTCAGAGCTGGCAGCGCAGGACATCCAACTTGTGCCCGTGGCCGTCCAGGGACATGCGGAGCCATACTTCATCCTCGTGGCGACCCGGCTCATCCGCTGCATCGATGACGAAGCCTCCGAGGAGGTGACCCGGTGGATGCCTGAAGATGGCCGGCCGGAGCGGGTTGGGGAGTATCGCGACGTTGACGGGATGCGCATTGACCCATCCCAGGTCGGCGATGCGCGGGTGTTCAGGACGTGGGGATGGTCCATCGCCCTCATCGTCTCCGAGGACATCAAGGTCGCGCTGGAGCGCATCCGCGCCACGGGAATACGGTTCACCGAAGTCTGATTGTCACGCCGTGCCTGGAGTCCGAGGGGGAGACACATGCTGCGCCTGTGCGGTCTGCTGTTGCTGTGCCTGACGTTGGCTTGCGCCGAACGGCCGCCTCCACCGGCTCCCCGGACCTGGCCTCGCTCCCAGAACTCCAGGCTCGGCACCGTGACGTCAGTGGAGCGCGTTCACATCACCCGGGGCTTCCAGGTCCTTCACGGCGAGACGCAAGAAGAGGTCACCGTCCACGAAGGGCTGTTGATCAGGCTCAACGGCCTGAGCCCACTGGAGTTCCTGCCCCGTGCTGCCATGTCGCCCCCTTCGATGGTGCTGGGGAACAGCTTCGCGGAGATGATCACCTGGCCCTCCGGTCTCTGGCCCACCGTCCTCCTCACGGAAGCGCCCCCTCCTGGAACCGAGGCCGGGCTGTGGATGTACGATTCCTGGGAAGACCCGACCCTGCCTGGAACTGAATTCAAGAGAGAGCTGACGCGCTCGCTGGGACCCCAGGGCCGGGGAGTAAACATCCAGACCCCCTCCGCCGATGCGCCCGTCACCTCCTACCTCTCAGTGGAAGTGCTCAAGGGGAAGGTCGGGAGCCGCAGGACCATGAACGGCGTCCCCGCGCCCGAACTCTGCGCCAGCATCCAGGTCGCCTGTGGCTTCAAGGACACCATGCACGGCCGCCTCGACTGCGGCGTGTGTCCCCAGGGCCAGACCTGCACCGCGGACAACACCTGCTGCACGCCCGCGACCTGCGCTTCCCTGGGCCGCTCCTGCGGCACCGTCGTGCCGGACGGCTGCGGCTTCGCGCTCGACTGCGGTGCCTGCCCCGTCCGCTGATGCCTCCCGCCCGGGCTCACCGTGCCCGGGCGGAATGTCGCTGCCTTTAAGTCCGGCCGCCCTGCAGCTTCCGGTACACGCCCACCACCTGCCCCAAAATCATCGTGGAGCGGAAGTCCGCGCGGTTCACGTAGATGGGCTGCATCGTCGCGTTCGCCGGCTGGAAGCGGATGCGGTCCTGCTCCGGGTAGTAGCGCTTCACCGTGGCCTCGTCCTCGATGAGCGCCACCACGATTTCACCCGGCTGCGCCGACGGCGTCTTCTTCACGAAGAGGTAGTCCCCGTCGTGGATGCCGTCGTCGATCATCGACTGCCCCTTGACGCGGAGCGCGAACACCTCCCGGCCATTCACCCCGCCCAGCAGGAAGCTGTCGATCTTGACCGAGTCCTCCATGTGCTCCTGCGCCAGCGCCGGCGCACCCGCCGCCACCTTGCCCAGGAGGGGAATCTCGATCATGCCGGACTCCCGGCTCTTCATCCCCAGGCCCAGGAGCAGCCTCGCCCGCTTGGTGGGCACCAGCGAGCGGCTCTGCTGCTCGCCCCGGGTCAGGTAGCCCTTGCGCTCCAGGGCCTTCAGGTGGTCGTTCACCCCGTTGGTCGACCGGATGTCCATGTGCTCCCCAATCTCCCGGATGGTCGGGGGGAAGCCTCGGACCTCCGTCTCCTTCACGATGAAGGTCAGGATTTCGCGCTGGCGCTCCGTGAGCTCTTCCATGGCCGCACTCCTTCGCTCGGTCGCCCGCCTGCTCTGGCGGTGATGGGCAACAGAATTTCAGTGGCCCATGCTCCCTGAACATACGTGTAGAGTCAATCTGTTCAGTACCCCCACCCATACCCGCCGTGCTGCCTCCCGTCCGTCCTTCTCGCGGCTTGAGGAGGCACGTTGATCTCGGCGTACACTTGGCGCCGCCGTGTCCGACCTCCGCCACACGCTGCTCTTCGTCGATGACGAGGCCGACGTCCTGGACATCCTCAGCCGGATGTTCCAGCGACGCTACCGCGTCCTCACCGCCCCCCACGGCAAGGCAGCCCTGGAAATCCTGCGCACCGAGTCCGTGGACGTGCTCGTCACGGACCAGCGCATGCCGGAGATGACCGGCATCGACCTGGTCAACGCCGCGAGAGCCGAGGGCATCGACGTCACGACGCTCCTGCTCACCGCCTACACGGACCCGCAGGACATCATCGCGGCCATCAACCAGGGCCAGGTGTACCGCTACGTCACCAAGCCCTGGGACGTGAACGACCTGCTCATCACCGTGAAGAACGCGGTGGAGTTCGCCCAGCTCAAGAAGGACAAGGAGAAGCTCATCCGCCAGCTGCACCAGCGGGTGGAGGCCCTCTTCGTCCTCTATGAGGTCAGCCGCGCCAGCGCGAACGACCCGGCCAGCTACGACGCCATCATCGACCGCGTGCTCACCGCCGTGGCCCGCGTGCTGCCGTACGACTGCGGCGCGGCCCTCATCGCGCCGGACGGTCAGCGCGGCGCCACGCTGCGCCTGCGCTGCGTGGGCAACGTGGGAGAAGAGGCGCTGCTGGGCGTCAAGGAGTCCATGCTCGGCGCGTACCGCAAGAGCAGCGGCCTGCCGCTGCCGGAGGATCGGGTCATCACCCGCGTCACCGGCACCACCACCAAGGACTCCGCGTCCCCCGTCGTCTACCCCAACCAGCTCACGGTGAACCTCACCGCCGCGGGGAAGCCCGTGGGCATGCTGTCGCTGTTCTCCCACCGCGCGGACGCGTTCACGGAGGACGACGGGCTGTTGCTGGACGTGCTCGCCAACCAGACGGCGGACGCCATCCAGTCGCTGCGCTCCGCGGAGGAGGAGGCCCGCCACCGCATGGAGCGCATGGTCGCGTCCATGGCGGACGGCGTGGTGCTCACCGACGAGAAGAACGACATCGTGGTGATGAACCCCGCGGCCCGCCGCATCCTGCACGCGGGGGAGGAGGGGCAGGGGCCCTCCAACCGGCTCCTGGAGGAGCGCCTGGGCTTCCAGCCGTTCCAGCTGGTCCGCAACCTGGAGTACAGCGGCCACCAGGTGCTGCGCGAGGACGTGAAGCTCTTCGACCGCACCGTGCAGACCACCGTGACGCCCGTCAACGACGCGCGCGGCACCCTGCGCGGCGTGTGCGTGGTGCTGCGCGACATCACCGACCAGAAGCGGCTGGAGGAGCGCAAGGACACCTTCGTCTCCATGGTGAGCCACGAGCTGCGCACGCCGCTCACCTCCATCACCGGCGCGTTGGATCTGGTGCTCAACCGGATGGCGGGGGACATCAACGAGCGGCAGCACCGCTACCTGTCGCTGGCCAAGGACTCCGCGGAGAAGCTCAACAGCATCGTGGATGACCTGCTGGACCTGTCGAAGTACGCGCAGGGCCGGCTGAAGATGAGCTTCGAGCGCATCTACCTGGAGGAACTCGTCCAGCGCGTGGTGGAGAAGTACGGGCCCGCCTTCGCGGAGAAGCGCATCCGCGTGGTGCCCCTGCTGCCGCAGCACCCGCTGCGCGCCATGGTGGACCCCAACCGCGTGAACCAGGTGCTCAACAACCTGCTCAACAACGCGGTGAAGTTCACGCCGGAAGGCGGCGAGGTGCGCGTGGAGCTGCGCGCCACGTCCAGCCTGCCCGGCTACGTGGTGCTCTCCTGCTGGAACAGCGGCGACCCCATTCCGGAAGAGAGCCTGGAGCGCATCTTCGACCGCTTCGAGCAGGCCCGCACGCAGGCGAACCGCACCGTGCGCGGCACCGGCCTGGGCCTGCCCATCTGCCGCAACATCGTGGAGGCCCACGGCGGCCGCATCTGGTCCGAGCCGTCAAACACCGGCGTGCGCTTCATCGCCGTGCTCCCCACGGAGCCGCCCCAGGACGTGCTGTCCCAGGCGGCCGTGGACACGCTGCTGCCGTCGCCGCAGCCCATCCGCGCGGACTCGCGCGGCAAGGTGCTCATCATCGAGGGCGAGCCCGAGGTGGGCCACATCATGAAGGCGCTGCTCGGCGCCCGGGGCTACCGGGTGCGCCTGGCGACCTCGGCGGAGGAGGGCCTGTCCGCCGCTCGCAACCTCCACCCGGACGTGGTGCTGGTGTCGGTGCGGCTGCCGGACGTGGACGGCCTGCGGCTGGCGGAGATCCTCCGCAATGATCCGGAGACGCGCCGCGCGCCGCTCCTGCTCACCTCCGCGTTCGACGAGCGCCAGCGCGCCTTCCGGGCCGGCGCGGACGCGTTCCTCGTGCGCCCCCTGGCCGGAGACAAGCTGCTGGCCACGGTGGACTCGCTGGCGCGGGGCCGCGCCGGGGCGCAGCACGGCCGCGTGCTGGTGGTGGACGACGACGCGAAGATCGCCTCCATCTGCCGCGAGGTGCTGGAGGGCCTGGGCTTCGAGGTCGGCGTCGCGCACAGCGTGGAGGAGGGCCGGCGCTCCATGCGCGAGCGCAGGCCGGACGCGGTGCTCCTGGACGTCACGCTGCCGGACGGCGACGGGTTCGCGTTCCTGGAGGAGATCAAGGCCGAGCGCGCCAGTGGCCACATCTCCGTCATCTTCATCTCCGCGCGCACGGAGACGACGTCCAAGGTCCGCGCGCTGAAGCTGGGCGGGGACGACTACATCACCAAGCCCTTCGACGCGCTGGAGCTGGGCGCGCGCGTGGAGAGCATGCTGCGGCGCAAGGAGCAGGAGCTGTCCTCGTCGCCCACCACGCAGCTGCCCGGCTCCACCGCCATCGAGCGCGAGGTGCAGCGCCGGCTGGGCGCGCGTCAGCCGTTCGCGTTCTGCTACCTGGACCTGGACAACCTCAAGGCCTACAACGACTACTACGGCTTCGCGAAGGCGGACGGCGTGGTGCGCCAGACGGGCGACCTGATGCGGGAGGTCTTCCAGCAGGAAGGCGCCCCGGGGGACTTCCTGGGCCACGTGGCCGGGGACGACTTCGTCTTCATCACCTCCGTGGAGTCCGTGGACCGGGTGTGCCAGCGGGCGATTGAACAGTTCGACCGCATCATCCCGCTCTACTACGACCGTCAGGACCGGGAGCGCGGCCACATCGAGGCGGAGGACCGCTTCGGGGAGAAGCGCCAGTTCCCCGTCATGAGCGTGTCCGTGGTGGCGGTGATGACGGATGGCGTGGCGCATGACCACGCGGAGCTGGCGCGCCGGGCCGCGGACATGAAGAAGAAGGCGAAGGCGATCTCCGGCTCCGTCTTCCTGCGCAGCGACCTGGAGCGCGTGGTCCGGTCCGTCACGGGATGAGGCTCTACCAGCAGCTCATCCTCTTCATGCTCGCCGCGACGGTGCTGCCCCTGGCCATCGTCGGCTTCCTGCTGCTTTCGCGCTCGGAGCACGCGCTGGCCCAGCGCATCGACGAGCAGCAGCGCGCGCTCGCCACCGCCACCGCCGAGGCCGTGGAGGCGAACCTGATGGAGGTCGTCAACGGCCTGGCCCGCTCCGCGGAGCTGTTGCCCTGGGATCGCGCCACGCCCGACGAGGTGCGCGGCATGCTGATGCTCCTGTATGGCCAGTCCACCTCGGTGAGCGCGGTCATCCAGGCGGACGCGAACGGACAGCCCCTGGGGCCCGCCGTGTTCCGGAGCGAGGAGCCGCTCGAGCGCCATCCCGCCTTCGACGCCGCGCGCGTCCGTCAGCTGGCGCACGCGGTGCCGGTGGAGAACTTCCGGGACGGGGGCAAGGGCCAGACGGCGCTGGGCAGCGCGTATGTGCACGCGGGCTCGGGCGTGGCCGCCGTGGCGGTGGCGGTGAAGCTGGGGGCTTCGGAGGATGCGCCGTACGCCATCGCGGAGCTCGTCTTCACGCAGCTGGAGGCGCTGCTCGCCCGGCGCGCGAACGACGGGCAGCGCCTGGACGTGGTGGACTCCGAGGGGCGCGTCGTGGCCAGCTCCCAGGCCACGCGGCGCATGGTGGCGCTGGAGCCGGAGCTGCGCGAGGCGCTGAAGTCCGCCCTGGGCGCGGAAGGCGGGCGCAGCTTCCAATTGAAGGACCCCGCGCGCCGGGTGAGCGTGGCGTGGGTGAACACGCTGGAGATGGGCGTCGTCGTGACGGAGGACGAGGCCCTGGCGCTGACGCCGGTGCGGGAGCTGCGCACCACGGTGCTCGCGTCCGTGGCGGGCGGGCTGGTGGTGCTCCTGGCACTGGGGGCGCTCTTCACGCGGCGGTTGGACCGGCGGCTCGCGGACGTGGTGCAGGGCGCGGAGGCCTATGGCCGCGGAGAGCTGGAGCGCCGCCTGCGCGTGGAGGGCCAGGACGAACTGAGCGAGCTTGCGTCCACCTTCAACCGCATGGGCGAGGAGCTGGAGGCGTCTCGCGCGCGGCTGATGAGCTGGAACGACGATCTGCGTGTCCGGGTGGAGGAGGCCACGGCGGACCTGCGCGCGGCGCAGCTGCAGCTGGTGGAGGCGCAGAAGCTGGCGGCGGTGGGCCAGCTAGGCGCGGGCGTGGCGCACGAAATCAACAATCCGCTGGCCGGCATCCTGGGCAACGTGCAGCTGCTGCTCCTGGACCGGGCGCCGGACGACATGGACTTCGAAACGCTGCGCAAGATCGAGCAGAGCGCCAAGCGCTGCAAGGACATCACCCAGAACCTACTGCGCTTCTCCCAGCAGCGCGAGCGCCCGGACCTGCGGCCGATTGATCTGAACGCAGTGGTGCGCGACGCGCTGAGCCTCACGGAGAACCAGACGCGCGGGGAGGGCATCGAGCTGGTGACGGAGCTGAGCACGCAGGTGCCTCGGGTGAAGGCGGACCCCGGTCACCTGTCGCAGGTGGTGCTGGCGCTCCTGTCCAACGCGCGCACCGCGATGCTGAAGACGCCGGTGAAGCGCCTCACCCTGCGCACGGGCGAGCGCGACGGGATGTGCACCCTGGAGGTGGAGGACACCGGCAGGGGCATCGCGGAGAGCATCCGGCCGCGCATCTTCGAGCCCTTCTTCACCACCAAGGACATCTGGTCCAATGTGGGCCTGGGACTGAGCGTCGCATGGCGCATCGTCACGGAGGCCGGGGGGACGCTGGAGGTCCGCTCGGAAGAAGGGCAGGGGGCCCGGTTCACCGTGGTGCTGCCCCGGGCATGAAGCCCGCCGCGTGTGGTAGCTAGGGCCATCGCATGGCTGCTCCCCCATCCCGCAGGCGACAGGCGCCGTTCCTCATCGGGCTCGTGCTCATCCTGGCCGCGCTGCCGGTGGGCTGGTTCGTCTTCCTGCGGGAGCCTCCCGCGCCGCTGCCGCCACAGGCGCCTCAGCGCCCCGCCGTCACGCAGGCGGAGGCGAAGAAGGCCGTGGAGCTGGTGCTGAGCTCCTTCGATGGCACCGTGGACGTGAAGCACGGCGAGGCCGGGGACTGGGAGCCCGCGCGCAAGGACATGCCGCTGCGGCCCACGGACGTGGTGCGCACAGGGCGTGGGTCCTGGGCCGTGGTGCTCAACGGCGAGGCCGTGGAGCTGCGCTTGGAGGCGGAGACGGAGATCTCCGTGGAGGAACTGTCGAACGAGCTGTCGAAGGTGATGCTGAGCAGCGGTCTGGCCACCGCCACCGTGCGGGGCCGTTCCAACGTCCGCCATACCTTCATCCTGAAGGCGAACGGCGCCGAAGCGGAGGCCAGCACCGCCCAGGGTACCTTCACCATGAGCAACAACGGCAAGGGCACCGTGAGCGTGGGCACGCGCGAAGGCGACGTGAAGCTGACCGGCAAGGAGGGCAAGTTCGTCATCGTCCGCGCCGGTCAGCGGTCCATCGTCCGCCCCGGGCAGGCCCCCACCGAGCCAGCCCCCATCCCCAGCACCGTGTTCGTGAAGATGGAGTGGCCCAAGGTCAAGAAGCTCCGTGCGGCGAAACTCGCCGTCACCGGGCAGACTGATCCGGGCACTCGGGTGATGATGGGCGGCGTCATCGTGCCCACCGACGCGGACGGGGGGTTCACGCTCAACCTGGACCTCAAGGAAGGCACCAACGCCGTCCAGGTGACCGCCGTGGGGGTGGGGGGCACTCCCAAGGAGGAGAAGCGCGAACTGGTTCTGGACACGCGGCCGATCATCGAGCCCGAGATTCCCTGGTGAACCGATGGGCACTCCCCGCCCTGATCCGCCGGGAGGGCCCGCGGGTCCTATAAGAACGGGCCCACCCGCTGGGTGAGGTGGGTTGCCGGAAGTGTCCGCGGGTTCGACGCAGAGTCTCTTTGCTCTGCCCGAGGCACCAAAGTGGTGCAGTCCCGGCGGAGGGCCTTGTAGAGTCGGGAAGCCCTGGAACGTCTCCTGCTCTCCGCGATGGTCTTGGTTTGTGCCCCGGTCTGGGCGGCTTCGCTGGAGCTGCTCGGCCCGGACGTGCCCGTGCCTCCAGAGGGCTTCACGGTCGCGGTGGTGCGCCGGGACGCCGGGGGCCTGCCCGTGGCGTTCACCCCGTCGTCGGTGACGGCGGAGGGCGCGGACCTCAAGCCCGGACCGGAAGCTCCGCCGCTGCGCACCTGGGCCGTGGTGCCCAAGCCCCAGGCGCGCGAGGTGGTGGTGCGCGTGAAGGGCGACGGCGAGGAGGCCCAGGCCCGCTACGACGTGGGGCCGCCCGCGAGCCACATGGAGCTGTCGCTGGAGCCTCCGCTGCCGGTGAAGGGGCGCGACACGGAGGCGACGCTCACCGTGAAGCGGCTGCGGGCGGATGGGACGCCGGATGACAGCGGCGCGCCGCCGGTGCTGCGCGCGAGCACCGGGCAGTTGGAGGGGCTCAAGCACACGGGGCCGGGCACGTACACCGCTCGCTACGTGCTGCCTCCAACGCGCCTGCCCGAGGCGGCCATCCTGGTGGCACTGTCCGCGTGGCCGCATCCCCAGTCGGTGCATGGCGCGTACGGGCGGCTGCTGGTGCCGCTGGCGTCGTCGGTGAACCTGCCCGGCAAGAGCGACCCTGGAGGCCAGGTGTCGTTGGAGGTGGCGGGGACGCGCTTCGGGCCCGTGCCGGTGGACGCGCAAGGGCGCTTCGTCCTGCCGTTGGTGGTGCCTCCCGGCTATCCGAAGGCCCAGGGCGAGGTGAAGGATGAAACGGGCCACGTGGAGCGCATCGCCATCGATCTCCAGTTGCCACCCACGGATGGACTGGCCTGCGTGCTCAACCCGCAGCGGCTGCCCGCGGACGGCGTGTCCCAGGCCCGGCTCTTGTGCGCGACCAGTGATCCGAAGGGGCAGCCCGTCGCGAATGCGCGCGTCACGGTGAAGGCGAAGTACGGCCGGCTGGAAGGGCCCCAGCGCGACGCGAACGGCATGCTGGAGTGGCGCTATACGGCGCCGCGCACGCTGGCGTCGGATGAGCGCATCGACGCGGCGTGGCCGCAGCGGGGCCCGGGGTCGCGTGAGTCGCTGCCGATGCAACTGGTGCAGGGCGCGGTGCGCGACGTGAAGGTGTCGCTGTCCGAGCAGCTGGTGCACGCGGGTTCGGTGGCGCGGGTGGTGGTGACGGCGCGGGACGCGGCCGGGCAGCCTCGGCCGGAGGCGAAGGTGGATGTGGCCTCTTCCGAGGGGACCGTGGGGCCGGCGGTGGAGTCCCCTCCGGGGACGTTCACGGTCCCGTGGACCGCGCCGGAGAACGGGTCCCCGGGGAGCACGCACGTGATGGCGCGCGCGTACGGTCCGCTCGGGACGGAGCCCGCGCGGATCGCGGTGTGGCGGGAGGACTCGGGGCTCGTCGCGGGCGTGGTGGACCTGGCGGGCTGGCCGGTGCCCCGTCAGCCGCTGCTCATGAACGGCATGGCGCGGACGACGGGGGAAGACGGGACGGTGTTCGTGGGCGGGATGGTGCCCGGCAAGGTGCGCGTGTCGCACGCCGTGTGGCCGGGGCTCGACGTCACGGTGCACGTGCTGGGCCCCCAGGGGCCGGTGTTCCCGGAGTCCGAGCCGCTGGTGCCCGCGCGCATCGATGCGCGGGTGGAGGTGGCGCCGCCGCTGCCGGTCAACGTGCGTGTGCGCGTGGAGGGGGCCCGCGTGACGTGCTGGGTGGAGGACCCGAGCGGCCAGGTGCTGAAGGACCGCCCGCTGCACGTCGCGCTGTCCGAGGGTGAGAAGGGGAATGTGTCCGTGCAGGACGGACTCACGCGCTTCACCGTGCAAGGCGTGAAGGGCCCCGTGAGCCTCTCCGTGGCGGACGTGCGCACCGGCGTGACGGCGATGGAAGAGGTGCGGCCTTGAGGGCAGGGGCAGGGTGGAGGGCCTCGCTGCCGGGCGCACCCACGGGCTTCTGGCTCGCGCTGCTCCTGCTGTCGACCGTGGCTGCCGCGCAGTCGCTGTCCTCGGATTCGTCAACGCAGGCGGCGACCATCGCCGGGCGCGTCTGCGTGGACGTGGACGGAGACGGGCTCTGTGGACCCGACGAGCCCGGGCTCGCGGACGTGCGCCTGGTGCTGGCCACCGGCCGCGAGGTGCGCACCGATGCCTTCGGCCGCTACCACCTCACCGGCGTGGACTCCCGCGTGCCGGACCTCACCGGCGGCCCGCACCTGCGCCCCGGCCGCCATGCGCTGAAGGTGGATCCGCGCAGCCTGCCGACGTCCAGCCAGGTGGTCCCCCGCGTCGCGACCGTGGAGGTGCCCTGGGGCGCCGCTGCCCTCCAGGACTTCGCCGTGCGCCCGCCTCCCTCGCGCCCCCACAAGG
>NZ_RAVY01000169.1:0-21231 GCF_003611625.1 Corallococcus sp. CA054B | reverse complement strand
CCTCCTGCCTGCCCCTTCCCCACATCCGCTGGCGGACAGAGCCCGTGTGCGCCCCCGGCCACTGCCCTCGTCCCACGGAGGGAATCCGTTGTGTTTCCGGAGGTTCGGGGAAGCCGAGTGAGGACCGAGACACCAGACAAGGGGTGTCTATTACGGAAATCCCGTGATTTTTTGTCAGGGGGTCGCGGTCAAATCCCCCGGTTGGACCCCAGCGCATGGGGAGAGGGGAGGGCAGGTGATGCAACGGCTCCGGGCGACGCCCGCGAGCCCGACCCACCGGATCCGGAAGGGGCTTGTCAGGGTCCCCAGGTGGGCGCGGTCGTACCGCAGGTGCTCTCCCTTCGGGGCCCGGCGCGGATTGAGCGGTCCAAGGAGCACAGCCATGAAGTCTTTCCTGTTGGTACCCAAGGAGTCCATCGAGACGCAGGCCCGGCCCGGAGTGCGTGGCACGGCGCAGGGCGAGCGCGTCCTCAGCCGCAGCACCGCGCTCCGCTTCAGCGCGGCCCAGAAGGCTCCGGATGCCCTCACCGCCCTCGGCCTGCGGTCGGCCACGCTGCCCGGCGTGAAGCCGGAGGTCAGCGGCCAGGCGCAGCGCGGCCGCAAGGGCGCCCGGGGCAAGAAGGCCAGCGACGTCGACGCCACGCCCATGCCGGGCGCGCCCGTGACGGAGCAGGCCGGCACGGAAGCCGGCAGCTACCGGTTCATGCCGCTCATCGGCGCCACCATGGCGCACTTCTACTCCCAGGACGCGGAGAAGGCGGCCCGGGGCGAGCTGGCGGAGGAGTTCGAGTTCATCCCGGACGTGGTGCCCCTGTCCTTCCCCGGTCCGGTGTCCGCCGGACAGACGGGGCCGCGCAACCGCGGCATGAGCTCGCTCGCGCAGCGCGAGTGGCCTGACGAGTCCGGTGTCCCCCTGGCGCACGCCCAGGGCATCCGGGGCGCCGGCGTGATGCTGGGCATCCTGGACACCGGCGTGGACGCGGACCACCCGGAGCACGCGAGCAAGACCATCCAGTTCCGCTACGTCTCGCTCTTCCCCAACTCGCCGCACAACCCGGCGCGCGACGTGCGCGGCTTCGACCCTGATGGCCACGGCACGCACGTGTGCGGCATCGCCGCGGGCGTGCACCACGGCGTCGCGCCGGAGGTGGACCTGTACGCCGCGTCCGTCATCGAATCGGAGACCATCCGCACCAGTCTGGGCCGCGTGGCCGCCGGCATGGAGTGGCTGCTGCACCAGTTCAGCCGTCCGGAGAACGCGTCGCGTCCCGCCGTCGTCAACCTGTCGCTGGGCTTCCCGCTGCAGCCGCCTCCGGGCATCTCCGAAGCGGACTACCTGCTCAACCAGCGCGCGCTGCAAGCCATGCTGCGTCGGCTTCTGGACAGCAACATCCTGCCCATTGTCGCGGCGGGTAACAGTGGACCCGACACGGTTGGTTACCCAGCAGCCTTTCCCGAGGCCCTGGCTGTGGGGGCAGTCGACTTCGAGCGCAACGTGGCCACCTTCTCCGCCAGCGGCTCCGTGGGGCGTCGGGTCGTACCCGACGTCATGGGCTACGGGGTGAATGTGTATTCGTCTACTGAACGCCGCTGCAACAATCAGGCGTTCTATGAACGAATGAGTGGCACAAGCATGGCGGCGCCATATGTCGCAGGAATCGCGGCGCTGTATCGTTGCCGCGCCCCTGACTTGACGGCATTGGAAGTGAGAGATTTGATTCTGGCCAATGCCATCAAGCTTCCTCGCTCGGCGAACCACCGGACGGGGAAGGGCCTGGCTGTTTTCAGGTGACGCGGTAGTTGCCGGGGCCGGTGCCACGTGAGCACCGGACCTGGGGAGGATGTGGCCATGAGCAGGAAGAATGGCGTGCCGGGCGGACCCCAAGACATTTCGGCCCGGATGTCCTCCGTTGCCGCCGTGCGTCCGCTGCCTGGCAGCGGGGGCACGGTGCGTGCGTTGCCGGGCTCGGGTGGCCTGGAGCGTGACGCCCAGCCGGGCGGCGACATCGACGTCACGGTGATGCCCCGGGAGTCGGCCGCGCCGAAGAGCGCTTCCGCGTCCTCACGGGCACCCCTGCGTTCGCGCGCGGACATCTACAAGGAAGGCCAGGCGGAGAACGC
This sequence comes from Corallococcus sp. CA054B, assembly GCF_003611625.1. Lineage (NCBI taxonomy): Bacteria > Pseudomonadati > Myxococcota > Myxococcia > Myxococcales > Myxococcaceae > Corallococcus > Corallococcus sp. CA054B. The sequence continues at coordinate 19,110 of NZ_RAVY01000169.1, read as the reverse complement.
CCGCTTCCGCGAGAGCTTCATGCGTTGGCTGGAGGCACACCAGTTGGTGGGCGCCGTGCGCGCCATGAGTGAGCCGGGCGGTTCCCTGCCCATGCTGCACTTGAGGTGCGCCCCGCGCGTGCTGGACCAGCTGCGCCGCGCGCCGGAGTTCGAGGCGGGCACGATGATGCCGCTCGAACAGCTGTACTAGGCCCGCCCCACCGCGCTTGCCTCCCGTCACCGGCCCCACGCCCCGTTGAACCGACGGCGGGGCTGCTTCTTCCTGATTAACCTAGAAACTCAGGATTGTAGCCGCCTGATGCCATTGCACGGAGGGACCAGTGCGCTGTCTGGGGTTGGACGGTGTCAGTCCAGCCGGCAGGCGTCCTCGAAAGACAGACGCGGGTTGCGCGGGAAGAGCTTCGCCGGGTCGCCGTAGCCCAGGTTGATGAGGAGGTTCGACTTCCAGCCGGTGCCCTGGAGGAAGGCCTCGTCCACCTTCGCCTTGTCGAAGCCGCCCATGGGGCCGCAGTCGAGCCCCAGCGCGCGCGCCGCGAGGATGACGTAGCCCGCCTGCAGGGTGCCGTTCATGAAGGCTGACTGCTCGCGTGCCTCCGGCGTCTGGGCGGCGAAGACGCTCTTCATGTCGCGCGCGGGGAACAGCTTGGGCATCTGCTCGTGGAACGCGGTGTCGTACGCCACGATGACCGTCACCGGCGCCTGCATCGTCTTGTCCACGTTGGTCGGGGACAGCGCGGGCTTGAGCTTCTCCTTGGCCTCGCGGCTCCGCACGAACACCAGGCGCACCGGCTGGCTGTTGACCGCGGTGGGCGCCATGCGCGCCAGCTCGTAGATGCGGCGCAGCGTCTCCTCCGTCACCGGCCGGTCCTGCCAGCCCGGGTAGGTGCGGGCCTCCGTGAAGAGCTGCTCCAGCGCGTCCGTGTCCAGGGCCGTATTCGTCGCCGCCATGCGGGGTGTCCTTCCGTTGCGAACACCCCATGGCTACCCGCGTCACTTTTATTTCGCAAGTAGCTTCCAAAAAGTAAGTGAGTGCCGGCGGGGAGGGGCGGGCGCTATACTCAGGGGGGAGGTGGCACGATGCATGACGACCTGAGCCCGCTGTGCTCGCGGTTCCTGGCGGCGGCCGACCTGCTGGGCCGGCGCTGGACGGGCGTCATCCTGCGCATCCTGATGGACGGGCCGTGCCGCTTCGGGGAGCTGACGGAGCGCATTGGCACCATCAGCGAGCGCGTCCTGTCGGAGCGGCTCAAGGACCTGGAGGCCGAAGGCATCGTCGAGCGCCACGTGGACCCGGGCCCGCCCATCCGCTCCGAGTACCGCCTGACGGAGAAGGGTCAGGCGTTCTGGAAGGTCATCGACGAGCTGGGCAAGTGGGCGGAGCGCTGGGTGGACGTGAAGGCTCCGGCGCAGGCGCGGAAGGCCGTGGCGGTGAGGGCCACGCGGGCCGCGCCCCGGAAGCGCAAGAGCGCCTGAGGTCCGGGGCGCGGGTGCGGCAACGGGCGGCCTAGAAGTTGTGGCCACCGTCCACGTCGATGGTGCGGCCGTTGAAGTAGTCGCACTCCACGATGAACTTCACGGCCTGCCAGATGTCCTCCGGCTCGCCGATGCGGCCCACCGGAATGGCGGCCACCAGCGCGTCGCGGGCCTTCTGGTTCATGCCCTGCGTCATGGGCGTCTCAATCATGCCCGGGGCGATGGCGCCCACGCGGATGCCGAACGGCGCGAACTCGCGCGACCAGGTGACGGTGTTGGCGGCGAGCGCGGCCTTGGCGGACACGTAGTTGGACTGGCCGCGGTTGCCGTGCCGCGCGATGGACGACATGTTCACGATGACGCCGGGGCGCTGGTCCGTCTCCACCATCTTGGTGACGACCTCGCGCACCATCAGCGTGGCGCCGGTGAGGTTCACGCCGATGACGGCGTTCCAGTCCGCCGTGGACAGCTTCTTCACCTGGCCGGTGGTGCGGTCCTTCTTCACGAGCAGCGCGTCGCGCAGGATGCCCGCGTTGTTGATGAGGCCGTTGAGGCCGCCCATGGCGCCGTGGGCCCACTGCACGAAGTCCGTGACGTCCTGCTCGCTGGACACGTCCAGCTTGCGGCGGTGGATGCCCGCCGGCAGCGCCGCGAGCTTCTCCTCGTTGACGTCGCCAACGGCCACCTGGCCGCCCGCCTCGTGGATGCGCTGCGCGAAGTGCGCGCCCATGCCCTGCGCGCCGCCGGTGACGATGATCTTCAGGTCCTTCAGCTGCATGTGCCTCTCCTGGGCGTCTGGAAAAAAACGCGCGCAGGGTACGCACACCGCACGGGCGCTGGCCAGCGCCGCAGGGGCTGAAACCTGAATCAAGCTTCAACTTCTCATGAGGCCCGGACCCCCGACGCGGTGCGTTGGGGGCCGGGGTGCTGGAACTACAGCGCGTCCGAGATGACGGCGCCCAGCCGCTTCATGCCCTCGTGGATGAGGTCGGGCGGGCGGTTGGAGTAGTTCAGGCGCATGAACTGGGGCTTCTGGTCGTTGGCGAAGAAGGGCGCGCCGGGGACGAAGGCGACCTTCTGCTCGACGGCCTGGGGCAGGAGCCTGGCCGCGTCCAGCCCCCCGGGCAGCTCCACCCAGAGGAACATGCCGCCGTCCGGCCGGGTCCACTGGGTGCCCTGGGGCATGTGGGTCTTCAGCGCGTCCAGCATCGCGTTGGCGCGCTGGGCGTAGATGGGCATCAGCGCCTGGATGTGGCCCGCGTAGTCGAACGTCTCCAGCAGGCGCGCCGTGGCGCGCTGGGCGAGCGTGGCGGTGTGCAGGTCCGTGGCCTGCTTCGCGATGGTCATCGGCTTGAGCAGCGCCTTCGGGCCCGTCACCCAGCCCAGGCGCAGGCCGGGGGCCAGCGTCTTGGAGAAGGTGGACAGGGACAGCACCACGCCCTGGTCGTCCAGCGACGCCAGCGACGGCAGGTGCACGCCCTTGAAGCGCAGCTCGCCGTACGGGTCGTCCTCCAGGATGACGAAGCGGTGCTCCTGGGCCAGCCGCACCAGCGCCTTGCGGCGCTCCAGGGACAGGGTGGTGCCCTTGGGGTTCTGGAAGTTGGGGATGACGTAGAGCAGCTTCGGCACGCGCTTCTTCAGCAGGGCCGCCAGGTCGTCCGTGTCCATGCCCGCGTCGTCACTGCGCACGGTGGCGAACTCCACCTCGTAGCCGCCGAAGGTCTGGAGCGCCGCCAGGTAGCTGGGGTCCTCCACCACCACCAGGTCACCCGGGTCGAGCAGGATCTTGCCCACCAGGTCCAGGCCCTGCTGCGAGCCGCTGGTGATGAGCACCTGGTCCGCGTGGACGTGCTGGCCCTTGCGGGTCAGGTGTCCGGCGATCCACTCGCGCAAGGGGGCGAAGCCCTCCGTGGTGCTGTACTGGAGCGCGGGGCGCCCCTCCCGGGCGAAGGTCTCCTCGAACGCCTTCGCGATGACGTCCACGGGGAAGAGCTCCGGGGCGGGCAGGCCGCCGGCGAAGGAGAGGATGTCCGGGCGCTCGGCGATCTTGAGGATTTCGCGCACCGCGGACGTCTTCATCCGGGACATGCGCTGGGACAGCCGGTAGGCCGGAGGAGGGGGCAGGGGTGCACTCATAGCGTCCGCGCTCATGTTCATTCTCCGTTCAACAGCTCATCGGGGACACGCACGTGCGTGTCTTCCTTCAAGGTCGACAGGACGATGGTGGTGCTCGTGCGGGTCACACCTGGAATGGTGCGCAGCGTCTCCACGAGCAGTGAGTCCAGCGTCCGCGTATTCGCGGTCTTCACCTTCAATACGTACGAGTCCTGCCCCGCGACCCGGTGGGCCTCCAGCACGTCCGGCAGCTCCGCCACCTTCCGCGCGAAGCCCTCGAAGTGCTTGGGGTGCTCGATGCTCACCCCGATGAAGGCGGTGATGTCCTTCCCCAGCTGCGTCGCGTCCACCCGCGCCGTGTAGCCGGTGATGATTCCCTTCTCCTCCAGCTTGCGGATGCGCTCCGCCACCGCCGGCTGGGACAGCTTCACCCCACGTGACAGCTCCAGCTGCGTTGCCCGGCCATCGCGCTGAAGCATGTCCACGATGCGATAATCCAGGGGGTCCATGGGGCTTGGAACCTTATTTTTATAGGCGACCTTGGCGGTCGGCGGTGAAGTTATATGCACTCGTCCCCAAGTGCAAGTCCGTTTGCACGCAAAATGATTGGGGCCGGTGGATCGTCCTCCACCCGACCTCCCGAGTCTCCAGACAGCCAGGCGGAAGGTGGTGCCGCACGGGCCTGGCGGCAGTCCTCCCAGAGGGGATGGGTGGGCGCGGTGGACACTTCCCCGCTCACGCTCCGGGGATGTCACGCCGTGTCTTTGACGCCTCGCGTCCGTGTCTGTCTTTGACGCAAGGAGCCATCCATCCGCTTTTGACAGGGCGGTCGGCCGGGTGCTACCCGTCCTGAAAGATGAATCGCCCTTCAACTTCAGAACGCGTCCCCGTCACGCCGCGCGGTCAGCGGACGCGGCAGAAGTTGTTGAAGGCCGCGGAAGCGGTGTTCGGCGACAAGGGCTATGAGCGCGCGTCCATCGCGGACCTCACGCGCAAGGCCAGTGTCGCGCTGGGCACCTTCTACGTGTACTTCCCGGACAAGCAGTCCATCTTCGTGGAGGTGGTGGACGAGCTGGGCGCGCGCCTGCGCCGCCTCATCGCGGAAGGCACGGCCGCGTGCACCACGCGCCTGGAGGTGGAGCGCGAGGGCCTGCGCGCCTTCTTCCAGTTCGTGCGCCAGCACCCCAACCTCTACCGCGTGGTGCGGCAGGCGGAGTTCGTGGACGCGGACTGCTACCGCCGCTACTACGACCGCTTCGCCAAGGGCTACGTGCGCGGCCTCCAGCAGGCCATGGACAAGGGCGAGGTGCGCCGCATGGATCCGGAGGCGCTCGCCTACTGCCTGATGGGCATTGGCGACTTCCTGGGCATGCGCTGGGTGCTCTGGGAGGAGGACATGGGCCTGGAACGCGTGCTCGACACGGCGATGACGCTCCTGTCCCACGGCCTGCCCCCGGACGCCGCGCGCACCCATACCCATCTCCAGGCCGTCCGCCCCCCGAAGGCAGCAGCCCCCCCCAAGTCGAAGTCGTCCCCCCGCCGTCCGTCACGCGGTCCCCGGAGCTGAAACACCGTCATGCGTTACGCGAACATCCTGTCCACCGGCCGCTACGTCCCCGAGAAGCTCCTCACCAACGACGACGTGGAGAAGATCCTCGGCGAGAAGGTGGACGAGTGGCTCCAGCAGAACGTGGGCATCAAGCAGCGCCACGTGATGGCGGACCACCAGGCCACCAGCGACCTGGCCGTGGCCGCCGCGAAGGAGGCGCTCTCACGCGCGAAGGTGGACCCCAAGGAGCTGGACCTGGTGCTCGTGGCCAGTGACACGCCGGACTACCTCTCCCCCGGCACGTCGTCCGTGGTGCAGGCCAAGCTGGGCGCGGTGAACGCGGGCACGTACGACATCAACGCCGCGTGCGCGGGCTGGGTGACGGCGCTGGACGTGGCGTCGAAGACGATTTCGTCGGACGACAGCTACCAGCGCATCCTGGTGGTGGGCGCCTACGGGATGACCCGGTACGTGAACTGGAAGGACAAGAAGACCTGCACGCTGTTCGCGGACGGCGCGGGCGCGGTGGTGCTGGGCGCGTCCGACAAGCCGGGCTTCCTGGGCGCGAAGCTGCTCGCCAACGGCGAGTACCACGACGCGCTGGGCATCTACACGGGCGGCACGAACCGGCCCGCCACGGCGGAGACGCTGGCGCTGACGGACGGCAAGCCCGCGGTGCAGTTCGTGCGCAAGTTCCCCTCCACGTTCAACACCGAGCGCTGGCCCATGCTGCTGGACACGCTGCTCAAGCGCGCGGACCAGACGCTGGATGACGTGAAGCTGTTCGTCTTCACGCAGCTGAACCTGCGCACCATCGAAGCCACGATGAAGGCGCTGAACCAGCCCATGGAGAAGGCGCACTACACGATGGACAAGTGGGGATACACGGGCTCCGCCTGCATCCCCATGACGCTGGACGACGCGGTGGTGCAGGGCAAGGTGAAGAAGGGCGACCTGGTCGCCTTCTGCGCCAGTGGCGGTGGCCTCGCCATGGCGTCCGCCCTCTACCGCTGGACGGCTTAGTCCCCCCCAATACCCCGCCTCATTCAGACAGGAGTTCTTCGCATGTTCATCGGGGACTGGATGGGGCGGGGTGCCCTCTACTGGCCGGACGCGGTGGCCGTGGTGGACGTGGCCCGCAAGGACGCGGGCCGCTTCACCTACCGGCGGATGAACGCGCGCGCCAATGCGCTCGCGGGCTGGCTGCGGGACGTGGCGGGCGTGCAGCGCGGGGACAGGGTGGCCATCGTCGCGCACAACGGCGTGGAGTACCTGGACACGCTGTTCGCGTGCGCGAAGCTGGGCGCCATCTTCGTGCCCTACAACTGGCGGCTGCACGCGGCGGAGCTGACGGAGGGCGTGCGCGCCATCCGCCCGCGCGTGCTGCTGTTCGGCGACGACTTCAAGGACGCGGTGGCCCAGGTGCGCGAGCACGTGGGGGACGGCCTGCGCCTGGTGTCGCTGGAGGCGCAGGGCCTGCCGGGCGCGGATCCGTACGAGAAGGCCGTGGCGTACGCGCCCGCCGCTCCGGTGACGAACGACGCGGTGAGCGAGGAGGACATCCTCTGCCTGCTCTTCACCGGCGGGACGACGGGCCGGTCCAAGGGCGCCAAGGTCTCCTACCGCATGGTGGCGTGGAACACGCTCAACACGCTGGTGCATGAAATCCGTCAGGGCGACGTGACGGTGACGCACACGCCGCTGTTCCACACGGGCGGGCTGCTCGTCTACACGCTGCCCCTGCTCACCGTGGGCGGCACCGTGGTGCTGATGCGCCGGTGGGACCCGGACGAGATGCTGGGCCTGGTCGCGAAGGAGAAGGTGACGCTCTTCTTCGCGGTGCCCACGCAGTACCAGCAGCTGATGGATTCGCCGCGCTGGAAGGGGACGGACTTCTCCTCCGTGCGCTTCGTCACCAGCGGCGGGGCGCCGCTGCCGGTGCCGCTGCTCCAGGCGTGGCAGGCGGTGCACCCGGTGCCCTTCAAGCAGGGCTTCGGCATGACGGAGTTCGGCCCGGGCATCTTCAGCATGGGGCCGGAGTTCGCGGTGTCCAAGGCGGGCTCCATCGGCCGGCCCAACTACTTCATCGACGCGAAGCTGGTGGACGACGCCGGCAACGCGGTGCCCGTGGGCGGGGTGGGGGAGCTGGTGCTGAAGGGGCCCTCCATGTGCTCCGGCTACTTCGAGGACGACGCCGCCACGAAGGAGGCCATCAGCGCGGACGGCTGGTTCCACACCGGGGACCTGGCGCGCGTGGACGCGGAGGGCTTCTTCACCATCGCGGGCCGCAAGAAGGACATGTTCATCTCCGGCGGAGAGAACGTGTACCCGCTGGAGCTGGAGGCCGTCCTCTACGAGCACCCCGCCGTGCAGCAGTGCGCGGTGGTGGGCGTGCCGGACCCGAAGTGGGGCGAGGCGGGCCGCGCCTACGTGGTGCTCAAGCCAGGGGCCGAAGCCTCGGCGGAGGCGCTGCTCGAGCACCTCAAGGGCCGGGTGGCACGCTTCAAGGTCCCCAAGCGGGTGGAGCTGGTGAAGTCCCTGCCGGTGTCCCCCGCCGGGAAGATTCTCAAGCGCGAGCTGCGCGAGGCGGCCATCGCCGCGGACGCGCGGGCCGCTTCGTGACGCACGGATTTTCTTCTCTCAAGCAACACAAACAGGAGCGCGCACATGGCTGATACATCCAGGAAGGTCGAGATCCGGGACATCCCCACTCAGCGGCTCCGGGTGCGCGCGCGGCTCGTGGGCGAGGACGGCTTTCCCGTCATCTTCGTGCACGGCAACTGCTCCTCGTCCGTGTTCTTCGAGTCGCTGATGAAGACGCTGCCCGAGGGCTTCCGGGGCATCGCGCCGGACATGCGCGGCTACGGGCACACGGAGGAGAAGACCATCGACGCGACGCGCGGCATGCGCGACTTCGCGGATGACCTGCTGGCGCTGATGGACACGCTGTCGCTGAAGCGCGCGGTGTTCGTGGCGCACTCGGCGGGCGCGGGCATGGTGATGCAGCTGTCCATCGACCACCCGGAGCGCGTGGCCGGCCTGGTGGTGGAGGCGCCGCTGTCTCCCTTCGGCTTCGGCGGCACGAAGGACGCGGACGGCACGCCGTGCTGGGCGGACTTCGCGGGCTCCGGCGGCGGCACGGCCAACCCGGACTTCGTGCAGCGGCTGAAGTCCAAGGACCGCTCCACGGAGTCGCAGACGTCGCCGCGCAACGTGATGAACGGCTGCTACGTGAAGCCGCCGTTCCGCCACCCGGACGAGGAGAAGCTCCTGGACTCCGTGCTGGACACGCACGTGTCGGATGAGCTGTACCCGGGCAACTTCTCCAAGTCGCCGAACTGGCCGGGCGTGGCGCCGGGCACCACGGGCATGAACAACGCCATGGCGCCGGCCTACTACAACACCTCCTCCTTCGCGGAGCTGAAGAACGGGCCGGACCTGCTGTGGATCCGCGGCGCGGATGACGCCATCGTTTCCGACACGTCACTGTTCGACTTCGGCTTCCTGGGCAAGCTGGGCGCGGTCCCCGGCTGGCCCGGGGATGAGCAGTACCCGCCGCAGCCCATGGTGTCGCAGATGCGCAAGGTCATGGAGCGCTACGCGGCCAACGGTGGCCGCTACCGCGAGGTCGTCCTCCAGGACACGGGCCACAGCCCGCACCTGGAGAAGACGAAGGAGTTCCACGACCTGCTCGTCCCGTTCCTGCGGGAGCACGCCCGCTAGCAGGCGTTCCTGACGCACGGGGAGGCACGCGAGGCCCTTTCCGGGGAGACCCTGGGGCCCGTCGTGTGTCCCGTGCGTCCTTTTTTGTCGCAGTCCGCTGTCGCCGCACCCTTCACCCAACCGGAGGTCCGCATGCGAAGCACCTGGACATTGTCGCTCACGGCCGCATTGCTGATGGCAGGTTGCGGGGCAGAGCCGCCCGCGGAAGCACCCCAGGCGCAGGAGTCCCTCGCCACGGCCGAGGCTCCGCTGGACGCGGACCTGGCCCCGTACTTCGACGCCATCCCCACCAACTTCACCGGCAACTACCGGGTGGTGGGCACGTACACGCCGCCCTCGTGGTCGTGGGGCCAGATTGAGCTGCTGGAGGGCCGGCAGCGCTTCCGCTCGGAGTACTACAACCCGCGCACGCTGAAGCTGCGGGACCAGGACACGTTCCAGTCCAGCGACTACCCGCTGAAGACGTACTTCGGTTCGCTGAACCAGCAGTTGGTGAACGCGTTCAATCTCTACTACGGGAACAGCTGTGCCACGACGACCGGGGCCACCTGCCCCACGCCCGGCCCCACCAAGCCGGAGGCGCGCTTCGTCCTCTTGCACAAGGGGCGGGCCACGGCGGCGCGCACCTGTAACGTCAACCTGACGCCGACGCTGCTGGTGCACGGCGCCATCCAGGACGCGAACGTCTGGATGTTCCCCAACGGCAACAACGGTTCGGGCGGCACCTACGGCGGCGCGGCGCAGCTGACGGGCATGGTGCAGGACCTGGAGTCGAAGAACCGCTGCGTGTACGCGGTGACGTTCGGCTCGTTCCACGGCGACAACTTCAACCACGCCATCCACGTGGCCAACGCCGTGCAGCGCGTGAAGGCGCTGCACCCGGGCGTGGCGCGGGTGGACGTGGTGGCGTGGAGCAAGGGCGTGCTGGCGGTGGACCCCTGGATGGCGAACGCGGCCACGTGGGGCGGCTTCAGCACGACGCGCTTCTTCGAGCGTCTGGCGAAGGAGCAGGCGTCGCAGGTGCCGGCGTATGACGACTCGGTGCGCGTGTACGTGCCGCTGTCCGGCCCGCACAAGGGCATCGACCTGAACTTCCGCCACCCCATCCACACGCTGACCATCGCGAGCACGGCCTCCAACGCGCCGGTGGGCCGTGGCCCGATGCCGTGGACGTACTTCTCCGCGTTCCAGTGCGTGACGTTCGGCTACAGCGTGCCCTGGTTCAAGAACCCCTACGCAGAGAGCGTGTGCAAGGATTCCGGTGGCGTGTGGACGGACTACTTCCGCCGCATCTACTTGTCGAACATCACGGGCCTGTCCAGCACGGGCACGCCGGTCTACGCGAGCTCGCTGCAGACGCTGAACACGAACCAGGGCCTGTCCTCGTCGTCGTTCAACTTCGACGACTACAACATGAGCCTCTTCGGCGCGGTGAACACCAGCGGCAAGTACGTGACGGCGTACCCGGGGCAGCTGCAGGCGGCGTATGACCTGCGCGGCACGTATCCGATCCCGGACCGCAGCGCGTCCGCGTGGGACAACATCGATCCGGACGAGAACCGCTACTTCCCCTGGCTGGACACGAAGCTCATCTACAACCCGCTGAACCCGTTCATCGCGGCGGGCTACATGGCGTCCAGCGACCACCGCGTGTGCCGCACGACGGCGTTCGACCCGGTGGGTTCGCCGTGCTTCGCGTACCACGCGTACAACACGAACCAGAACCGTGAGGCGTACGACTCGCTGATGTACGGCAAGTACCGCATCATGGACGGCCTGGGCATGGCGGCGGCCATGGAGATGGGCGGCAAGTTCATCACGCGCCTGGCGGAGCACGGCCTGGATTCGCGCCTGCCGTCGCTCTACGTGCTGTACGGCACGGCGGGTGGTTCGCAGCCGTTCGAGACGGACGGCATGACGTCCACCACGTCCGCGCTGCGCAGCGACGGCGTGCTCTTCGAGGCGAGCATCGCGGCGATGACCCAGCTCACCCAGGGCTGGACGTCCACGAAGAAGGCCGCGGACGCGAAGCAGGAGGGCATGGCCTATGACCACCTGAGCATGGGCACCACCCCGGCGGTGTGGAACAAGATCTCCGCGCACTTCGTTTCGCGGGATTGATGACGTGATGTGAGGAGCACGGGCGCGTTTCCTCGCGCCCGTGCTTCGCGGGTCAGGGCCGCGGTGGGGCGGTGACGCCCAGCAGCGTGCCCATGTCCCGGACGAGTTTGTCGAAGGAGTCCGCTCGGCGGGCGGCTTCGAGGTCGAAGACGCTGGTCAGGGCGGGCTGGTCGATGGTCTCGCTGTAGCCGCTGGGCATGTGGCTGCCTAGCCAGCCCTTCGCGTCGCGAATTCGCTCGGGTTGGGGTGGAGCATCCAGGCTCGCAGGGAGCCCGCGCTGGCCGCGCAGGGATTTCGCGGCTGTGAGGAACCACGCTTCGTATTCACACTGCGCGACGACCACGGAGATGATCCGGTTGGAGCGTTGTGCCCGTGCCCAGGTCAGGAGCCGTGGCCCGAGTACGCAGGGCAGATCCTTGTCGGCATCCAGCAGGACGAGGATTCGACCATCGTCGCCCACCTTCCGAGCCGTCAGCTCAATGGCCCGGCGCAGTTCGTCCTCCTTGACGAGCTGGCCGCGTGGAATGCGATGGGGAAGGAGGACCTCTGGATGAACCTCGGGTGCCAACCACTGAGTCAGGCGCCTCACGAGGATGGGTCCGGCAGTGACCTCTCCGTGGCCCTCGACAATGAGCCCCATCTTCATCAGGTGTCGTGCTCCCAGAGCTTGAGTTGATCCGCCTGGGGGAGCGCCTGCCTATCCGGGGCCAACTGGTTGGCCTTCAGCAGCTCGCCTGCTGTGTAGAGACGGTCCTTCAGCGCGGACCGGGTCTCTGCATCGACGGGCGCAATGATGCTGCGGCCCTCTTCTGCGACCACTGAGAGGATCTCGTCGCCCTGGATGCTTGGGTCATCGAGCAGTTCCGGGCTGTGACTGGTGACTATGACCTGGGTGTACAGGGATGCTTCTCGGAGTGCATCACGAAGGACGCCTGCGGCTGCCGGATGGAGCGCGGCCTCGGGCTCCTCGATGCCCACGAGCTGGATCCGTGGTTCGGCCCGCGTCTGGAACAGCGCGACCAGGATGCCGAGTGCGCGGAGTGTGCCGTCGGACATGCTGATGGCCAGAAACTCCCGGTGCCCTTCCGTGCCTCCGATCTGTTGCAGGAACTTCAGCGTCTCCAGGTGACCGGCGTGGGTGGGCTCCACGCCAGCCAGACCCGGCACGATGGCACCGAGATACTCCTCAATGCGCCGCTTCGCGGTGTCTCCAGCTTTGCTCCCCAAATGATCCAGGACGCTGGGCAGATTGGACCCGTCACGGGCAAGGAGGTCTCCCTTGTCAGGCACCTGTAGCATTCGGAGTTGTTCTGGATTGAGGTTGTAGATCCCCATGTTCGAGAGTGCGTCGAAGATGGGGCGGAACTCCGGGAGGCCTGACGCGTTGACTAGGTAGAGGCGGTCGTCCGACGCAGGCGGCGAAACAGGCGAGGGCTTGATGAAGAGGGTGCCTGCGCGGACGTGGTACTTCGCTGCGCCCACAACGCATTCTTCTTCCTGCACTACGTAGGTCCCGAAGCCGTGACGAGCAATGCTGACGGCAAAGTGGCCGCTTGAACCGTCGGGTAGCCGAAAGTCGAGGCGAATGCTGAACTGGCCAGACCCGCCTGGTGCGCGTCGCACGAGGTTGAAGGCTCCTCCCCGACTGCGGACCGCTTGATCCAGCGAGGTCTGCAAGGCATCGCTGATGAGTCTCAACGCATCCAGGAAGTTGCTCTTGCCGGAGCCATTCGGGCCGACGAGGAACGTCAGCGGCCCCAAGGTAACGTCGCAAGCCTCGATGCTGCGGAAGTCACGCAGGGTCACACGCGTAAGCAGAGGAGCCCGATGCCCGGGTGGATTGGCAGGGGTCGGCCCGGGACTCTCGGCGGAAGGCATCTGACGGTCTCCAACAGTGCGGCAGGCGCTGCATCGTGCCAGTAGCTTCGTGTGAGGGGTAGATCTGGTACCAGATTGAGTAGCCAGAACTCGATGCCGGAGGTGCATCGTGGTCTAGGGGCTGTCCCTGATTACCGCAGCCAAAGAAGCATGGAAGCAACGTGCAGGACGGCGAGGTAGCTCTTCGCCGTCTTGTCGTAGCGGGTGGCCGCAGCCCGAAAGCGCTTGAGGTCGTGGAAGAAGCACTCCACCCGGTAGCGCAACCGATAGAGGGTGCGGTCCAGCGCAGGCGGTTGCTTCCTGCTGGGATGGGGATGAATGACAGGCGTCATTCCCACCTTCAGGGCGTTGGCGCGAATGCGCTCTGCGTCGTAACCGGTGTCCGCGATGAAGGCCTTGCCCTCGGCGTGCACCAACAACTCCTCGGCCATCGTGGACTCATGTTGCTGGCCGGGCGTTATTTCGAGGTGGAGCGGCTTACCGCCCGCCGTTGTGACGGCGTGAACTTTCGTTGAAAAACCTCCTCGAGAACGCCCCAGAGCATTTCTTCGGACCCCCCTTTTCCGCCCGAGGCGTCCTGATGCGCCCGGACGACGGAAGCGTCTGCCAGCGAGCCGAGCTCATCCACCGGAAGTCGCAGGGCCTTGAAGATGGCTTCCCAGCGCCCGACTTGCGCCCAGCGGTGGAAGCGGTTGTAGACGGTCTTCCAGTGGCCGAATCGCTCCGGAAGGTCCCGCCATTGCACCCCAGTCTTCACGCGCCAGATGACGGCGTTGATGAAGTCGCGGTCCCCTCGCTTCGAGGGTGGGCCGCTACGCGAGCCCAGCAAGGGCTTGATGCGGCTCCACTCGGCATCGCTCAGTTCATGTCGGCGCACAGCCAGCGTTGATCATGCCTGACGCTGGCTGGCAACCTCCTGGTGCCCCTCAAGGCCGGGTCCAACGCCCGTGTTTGATCCACCAGGTTGATTTTCGGGCCGGAGATCAGGGACAGCCCCTAGCCTGGAGCCGCATGCCCATCGTCCACGACTGGCTGGCCCGGCGGGCTTCGCTCGCCCCGGAGCGTACGGCGCTCGTTGATTCGCTTCGGGGTGGGCGGCGCATCTCGTGGGCGGAGTGGAATGACTCCGCCCACCGGACCGCGCTGCTGCTTCGCGACCTGGGCGTGGGCCTGGGGGACCGCGTCACGGTGCTCGCCTACAACGGTGTGGAGACGCTGGACCTCGTGTTCGCGTGCGCCAAGCTGGGCGCCGTGCTCCAGCCGCTCAACTGGCGCCTGGGCGTGGAGGAGCTCCACGGCCTGCTCTCCGATGTCGCCCCCTCCGTCGTCTGCTTCGGGCCGGAGTTCCTCGCTCAAGTCGACGCCCTTCGCTCCCGGCTCCCGGCGCACTGGGTCTGCCTGACGGAGCCGCTCTTCTGCTCCCGCGAGACCCTGTCCGGCGCGCTGCCCTCCATCGAGCTGGAGGCGGAGGCTCCCTGGGTGCTGTGCTCCACCGGCGGGAGCACCGGCCTTCCGAAGTCCGCCGTGCTCACGCATGGCTCGCTCACCGCCAATGCCGTGAACACCGTCGTCAGCTGGGGCCTCACCCAGGACGATGTGGCGCTGCTCAACGCGCCCCTGTTCCACACCGGCGGCCTCAACGTCTTCACGCTGCCCCTGGTATTCGTGGGCGGAGCCTCCGTCGTGTGCCGTGCCTTCGACGTGGCGCAGTGCTTCGACCTCATCGACTCGGGCTCCGTGAACCTCGTGTTCGGCGTGCCCACCATGTTCATCGAGATGCAGCGGCATCCCCGCTTCGATGCCGTGGACTTCTCCCGCCTCAAGCTGCTCATCAGCGGCGGCGCCCCCTGTCCCGCCCCTGTCTTCGAGCGCTTCTTCGCCCGAGGCATCGCCTTCCGCACCGGCTACGGCCTCACCGAGGGCGGCCCCAACAACTTCTTCCTCCCCGACGCCGTCATGCGCTCCCACGCGGGCTTCGTCGGCGTGCCCCTCTTCCACGTCGAAGCGCGCATCGACGGTGAACAGCGCCCCGGTGACGTGGGCGAGCTGCTCCTTCGCGGCCCCCACCTGTGCGCCGGCTACTGGCGCCGCCCCGAGGAGACCGCCCGCGTCTTCGCGGACGGCTGGCTCCACACCGGTGACCTGGCCTCCCGCGACGCCCAGGGCCTCTTCCGCATCGAGGGCCGCGCCAAGGACCTCATCATCTCCGGCGGCGAGAACATCCACCCCGCCGAGGTCGAGAGCGTCCTCGCTGGCCACCCCGACGTCGCCGAGGTCGCTGTCATCGGCGTCTCCGACCCGAAGTGGGGCGAGGTCCCCCGCGCCCTCGTCGTTCCCTGGCCCGGTGCGGCACCCACCCTGGAGGCGCTGGGGGCCTTCTGCGCGGGCCGGCTGGCCCGCTACAAGCTGCCTCGGACGCTGCGGCTCCTGGAGGCCCTGCCTCGCACCCCGGCGGGCAAGGTGGATCGGCGGGCGCTCACCCGGCTGCACGGCGAGCCCTGAATTTCCGTCCGTTGCGGCCGTCCCCCTGGAAACCCCTGGGATGTGCCGCCGGACCTCCGCCCGTAATATTTCGTCATGGGCCCGTAGCCCCCTGGAAATGTAGGGGTGAGAGGTTGCAGGTCGCGGCCGGAGGCGGACCGCGGGGCCCGGACTTAACGGAGAGAAGCCCGGGCCCTCTTTCGCCTCCGGTCCGCATCCCTCGCGGAGACCCGACCCATGGAGACGACCCCACGCCCCACGACCTCCGAGGATGCCACCATCCAGGTGCTCCTCGTGGAGGACGATGAACGCCTGGCGCGGCTCACCGCCCGCTACCTCCAGGAGCACGGCATCATCGTCACCGTCTCCGCCTCCGGCACCGACGCGCTCCTCCAGACGTCCCGCCACACCT
This sequence comes from Corallococcus sp. CA054B, assembly GCF_003611625.1. NCBI lineage: Bacteria > Pseudomonadati > Myxococcota > Myxococcia > Myxococcales > Myxococcaceae > Corallococcus > Corallococcus sp. CA054B. The sequence goes on along the minus strand of NZ_RAVY01000169.1, from coordinate 3,358 downwards.
TCGACGTCATCCTCCTGGACCTCATGCTCCCCGGCCGCGACGGCCTGGAGGTCTGCCGCGAGCTGCGCACCCGCACGGACGTCCCCATCATCATGCTCACCGCGCGCGGCGAGGAGGCCGACCGCGTCCTGGGCCTGGAGTCCGGCGCGGACGACTACCTGCCCAAGCCGTACTCGTCGCGCGAGCTGCTCGCCCGAATCCGCGCCCAGGTGCGCCGCGCTCGCGGCAAGGTGGGCCCCACCAGCCACCCCGTGCACGCGGGCCGCCTGGTGCTGGACCCGCGCAGCCTGAGCGCGTCCCTGGATGGCAAGCCGCTGTCCCTCACCACCTACGAGTTCAGCCTGCTGCGCGTGCTGGCCGAGCGCGCCGGCCGCGTCCTCAGCCGTGAGCAGCTGCTCGACCTGGTGAAGGGCAGCGCGGATGAGGTCTTCGACCGCTCGGTGGACGTGCACATCTTCCGCCTGCGCCAGAAGCTGGAGGTGGATCCGCGCAACCCGCGCCTGCTCAAGACGGTCCGCGGCGCCGGCTACATGCTGGCCACCGAGACCGAGGCGGAGCCGTGAGGTTCTTCCGCCTCCCCATGGGCCTGCTCCCCCGCATCTACCTGGTGGGGGTCATCCAGATCGTCCTCGTGGGCGTGTCGCTCATGCTCGCGCGCGACCTCCTGCGCAACGAGTCCTGGCGCAACCGCTTCGACGACGAGCTGTCCTACTTCGTCGAAGAGTGGTCCACCCTGCGCAAGGACCCCGCCGCGCTCCAAGCGTCGCTCGACCGTGCCCAGCAGCGCATGGGCATGCGCGTCACCCTGCGCGCCGCGGACGGGACGCTGCTCGGCAACACGCGGCCGGACCCCGCGCCCGCGATGAGCCCCGAGGAGCTCTCCGCCATCAGCTCGCGCGTCACCCGCAGTGGGCCTCGTGGACCGTTCCCCGGGGCTGGCAGCGGCCCCGGCCGCATGCTAGTGGTGAGCCCCTACCCGGGCCCCATCCAGGTCTATGCCGCCGTGTCCCTGCCCCCGCCGCCGCCCCCTCCGGACGGCGACCGGCAGACGGCCATCATCGTGGGGCTCGTGCTGGCGTGTACCGCCATCACCTCCGTCGCCTTCGCGCGCACGCTCGCGGGCCCGCTGGAGAAGCTGGCGTCCGCGGCGCGCGCGTTTGGCGCCGGGCGCCTGGACGTGCGCGCGGGGCTGCGCCGCAAGGACGAGCTGGGCCTGGTGTCCGAGGCCTTCGACGAGATGGCCGGCCGCATCACCCAGCTGCTGCGCTCGCAGAAGGAGCTGCTCGCCAACGTGTCGCATGAGCTGCGCACGCCCCTGTCCCGCATCCGCGTGGCGCTGGACCTGGCCGCGGAGGGCGACGCGCAGACCGCGCGCGAGCTCTTGCCCGACATCACCGAGGACCTGTCGGAGCTGGAGCGCCTGGTGTCCGACGTGCTCACCACGTCCCGACTGGAGCTGGTGACGGATGGCGCGAGCGGCGTGCCTCCCTTGCGCCTGGAGCGCGTGGACGCGAACGCGCTCCTGGACAAGGCCGCCGCCCGCTTCCACACCGCACGGCCGAAGCACCGGCTGGAGGTCCAGGTGGACGGCACGTTGCCCACGCTGGAGGCGGATCCCGTGCTACTGCGGCGCGTGTTGGACAACCTGCTCGACAACGCGGGGAAGTACTCGGAGCCCGGCACCACCGTGAAGCTGCATGCCCGCGCGGAGGGCGACAGCCTCCAGGTGGACATCCAGGACCAGGGCATCGGCATCGAGTCAGAAGACCTGGCGCGCGTGGGCACGCCGTTCTTCCGCACCGACCGCAGCCGCGCCCGCACCACCGGCGGCGTGGGCCTGGGGCTGGCGCTGGTGCGCCGCATCCTGGAGGCGCACCACGGCCGCCTCACGCTGGAGAGCCAGCCAGGCCAGGGCACCACCGCGCGTGTCGTGCTCCCCGGAGTGGGAGCGGCGGACACACCGGATGGCCGCCTCGCCGCGGGTCATCTTTCGTAATAGAGACGAGATTCGCCGAAACATTTCAAAACGTAGATAAGGGGCATGAAGGCCTTGAGCGAGATGCCGCGGGAAGCGCCGGCCCTGGCGCCGGTGGAGCTGGACGAGGACGAGGGTCGCAAGCGTGGCATTCCGCGCTGGGCCTGGGTCCTGGCAATCCTGGTGGTGGCGGGCGCGGTGGGGTTCTGGCGCATGCGCGCCGGAAGCCGGTCGGACGCCGTCACCTACGAGACGACCCCCGCCGGGGCCCGGAAGCTCACGGCCAAGGTGACGGCCACCGGCACCGTGGCGGCGCTGGTGACGGTGCAGGTCGGCAGCCAGGTCTCCGGGCGCATCCAGGAGCTGATGGTCGACTACAACTCCCAGGTGAAGAAGGGGCAGGTCATCGCCCGCATCGACCCGCAGCTGGTGCAGGCCGCGCTGGACCGGGCGAAGGCGAACATGACCGCCGCGCGCGCGAACCTCCAGAAGGCGCGCGTCAACGCGGACGTGGCGAAGAAGCAGGCCGTGCGCTCGAAGGAACTGCGCGCGCAGCAGTTCATCTCCCAGTCGGAGCTGGAGACGGCCGAGTCCGCCGCCGCCAACGGGCAGGCGGAGGTGACGGCCGCGGAGGGCTCGGTGGCCCAGGCGCAGGCCGCGCTCAACGAGGCGGAGGTGAACCTCAAGTACACGACCATCGTGTCGCCCACGGACGGCATCGTCATCTCGCGCAGCGTGGACGTGGGCCAGACGGTGGCCGCGTCCCTCCAGGCGCCCGTGCTCTTCACCATCGCGGAGGACCTGCGCAAGATGCAGGTCAACACCAGCATCGCGGAAGCGGACGTGGGCAAGCTGCAGCCCGGCCAGAAGGCCACCTTCACCGTGGACGCCTTCCCGGGGGAGACCTTCGAGGGCGTCATCCGGCAGATCCGCAACGAGGCCATCACCGTGCAGAACGTGGTGACCTACCTGGCCGTCATCGACGTGCCGAACCCGGACCTGAAGCTCAAGCCGGGCATGACGGCGAACGTGACCATCGTCACGCAGCAGAAGGACCAGGTGCTCTCCGTGCCCAATACGGCCTTGCGCTACCGCCCGGCGCCGTCGCCGGACGCGGCCGCGCAGGCTCCGGCCCAGCAGGCCCCCGCCGGCATGCGCACCGTCTACGTGCTGCGCCGTCAGCCGGAGCAGAAGCCGCAGCCCGTGGCCGTGCACGTGCGCACCGGCATGACGGACGGCACGTTCACGGAGGTCGTGGAAGGTGAATTGAAGTCCGGCGACCGCGTCATCACCGCGGCGAACTCGCCAGCGGGCGCGATGCCCTCCTCGCCGGCTCCGTCGGGCGCGAGCCCCCTCGGTGGCGGGGGCGGCCGGGGCATGGGC